>DASWHT010000371.1:0-2695 GCA_036398075.1 Binatia bacterium
AGTCGGCCTGCAGCATGCGTCGATGGCGATCTACAATGCCTGGGCGGACCGTTTGCCCGTGATCGTTCTCGGCGGCACCGGCCCGATGGATACGGCCAACCGCCGTCCCTGGATCGACTGGGTGCACACAGCGCTGGTGCAGGGCAATCTCGTGCGCGATTTCGTGAAGTGGGATGATCAGCCCGCCAGCGTCGAAGCGGTGCCGGAATCGTTCATCCGCGGCTACCGGCTCGCCACCACCGCGCCGATGGGACCGGTCTATATTTGCTACGACGGGGATGTGCAGGAAAAGAAATTGGACGGTGAGGTTTCATTTCCATCCCTGGATCGTTACCCGGCACCGCTAGCGCTGCAAGCCCCCGAGGAGGGCTTCGAGAAAACCATTCGCTGGCTGCTCGAAGCGAAGAAGCCGGTGATTATCGCCGATCAGGTGGGAGGAAAGGAAGCCGGCTTCAACGCCCTGGGCCAGCTCGCGGAGCTTCTCGCCGCGCCCGTGCTCGACCAGTTTGGGCGATTCAACTTTCCGGTACATGATCCTCTCAATTTGACCGGACAAACGGACAAGGTCATTCCGCAAGCAGATCTCGTCCTGGCGCTCGACGTGCCTGATCTCGAAGGCGCGACCACCCGGAGGGCGCAAGAGAGAGGGAACAGAAGGGCGACTTCGCTTATTCCGGCTAACGCGAAGATCATCAATGTCGCCCTGGACGATCTTCTCGTGCGCGCGTGGGCGACGGATTTCAACAAGCTGCGCGAAGCCGATCTCATGATTCTCGCCGACACATCCGTGTTTTTGCCTGAGCTAGTGCGGCGCTTGAAGGCCGAAAAGAAACTGAATGACTTGAAGGGCGATATCGACAGACGGCGCGCCGATTGGGGAAAAATCTACGAAGAGAAAAGAGCCGGCCTGGAAAAAGAAACTAAAACCAAATGGGACGAGAAGCCGGTATCGATGACGCGGATCTACGCCGAGCTCGCCGAGGCGCTCAAAGGCGAAGACTGGGTGCTAACCAACGGCAGTTCTCAGAGTAAGGAAAATCTCTGTTTACCGGCAGCCAAGTTCAATCAGATACTTGGTAAGTACAAGGGCGGGGGATTGGGCTATGGCCTGCCGGCTTCGTTGGGCGCGGCCCTGGCGCACAAGGGCGCCGGCAAATTCTGCGTCGATATTCAGCCCGACGGGGATCTGCTTTTTACCGTCAGTGGGCTGTGGACGGCGGCGCATCATCAGATTCCACTCTTGGTCGTGGTTTGCAGCAACCGTTCCTATTTCAACGACGAAGAGCACCAGGAGCGAATTGCCATGGTGCGTAACCGCCCGGTGGAAAACAAAACCATCGGCATCCGCATCGAAGACCCCAGCGTCGACTTCGGCGCCATGGCGCGGACCTACGGCTGCTGGGGCGCGGGACCCATCACCGAGCCGAAGGATCTGATCAAGACGCTGCGCGAAGCGGTGAAAGTGGTGAAGGAAGGGAAGCCGGCGCTGGTGGATGTTGTGTGCCAGATGCGCTAACGCGGAAATAGAGACGATCGATTAATACAGGGCTTTAATTGGGCACGCTACACACCGGCTTTGCCCTGTAACCAAGCGGTGAAACCGCTGCGTGCCATCGGATTATCCATCCACGACGTGTCGGGAGCCGGCAGGCGAAGTGCGTCGTTGACGGATAGCCATCCCTGCGGCAGCGGACAGGCCGATGGGCTGCCCTTGCGAGTAATCCAACGAAGCGCTCGCCGTCGCTCACAGAGGCGAGCGAGATTCAGAGTAGTCGAAACGTCTTGAGCCACGTAATCCAGTACTTCCTGATGCCGGCCTTGGAGCCAGAGTTGAGGCGCTTTTACCCCGGACATTCCAGCCGGCTTTCCGGCGATGCCTGTCCCACGCGCCGCGCTGTCCAGTGCAACTGGAAAGCCTTTAAGGCAGAAAATGTGGAACATCATGTCAACCTGTTCCAAAGCGAGTCGTTGACAATCAGCCAATCGTCCCGATTCCTCAGCTAACACATCGAAGTCAAACGCCAAGCCGTTCCAGGTGACGATGGTGAATCCCTCCTGCACCATGGCGAGCAAATAATCCACAAGCTCCACAGCTTCGTACTGTTCCATCTTTGCAGCCGGCTTGTTGAAACTTTGCCCGCCATGCCAGAGTCTCGGCGATTCGCTTTCGCTGGAAATAGTCGCCGCGCAAGAGATCCCGAGCGGCCGGTGCGGTTTCCAGTTGAAGTCATCGCCCGGGACGTCGGTAGCGGTCTCGATGTCGAATGCGAGAAATTTACGAGTCATGGTGATTGCGCGTTAAGCTTAACGCTGCGCGTTGATCGCCGCCGCGCTTTTTGCGGCCTCCGTCTCGAACGCTTCGTTAAGCATCAGGGCCAGACGAGTCGCTAGCGGCACTTGGAATCGCCTTAATACCAACTGCCTTTGATGCCGAGTGAATCGAGTACTTTAATGTCACCTATCCGGACAGCCTGTCCAGAGCCATGAGGTGCAGCCCATGAAAAGCCTGATGGTTGGCGCCACGTTTTGGCTTGAATGATTACATTTGCACCGAGTGCGCGAGCTCGGTCCGCCATGGAAGTGTAAACGTTTTCCGACGAACCATACCAAATCTTACCAACATCAATGGTCGAGATTAGGTCGAATTCAATGCTCGAAGGTAATGACTGTACAGTGATAAACACTCTACCGGTAT
>DASWHT010000372.1:0-18840 GCA_036398075.1 Binatia bacterium
AGACGCAAACGGACGCGACCAGTCAGCTCATCGGGCTGCGTTACTTGAGCGAGAAAGAGACAACCTACTTTCTCGAATACTATCGCAACGGCGGCGGCTTTAGCCGAGCGCAGATCAAGGATTTCGTCACTTTTGTCGATCGCAGTTATCGAACATTCGGAAATACCGGCAACGACAGCGGGCTATTGCGCGCGTCCGCGCTACTTGATGGTCCTTATGGCAGGCCCAATCCCGCGCGTCATTATCTTTACTTTCGCGCCAGTCAAAAGGAACCCTTCGACATCCTCTATTTTACGCCGGCCATCACTTCGATCATGAACCTAACCGATGCGAGTCTGACGGTGATTCCCGAGCTCACTTACAGCCCGATGACCAACCTCGAGTTGCGTTTCCGCACGCCTGTCTTGCTCGGCAAAAAGGGCACGGAGTATGGTGAAAAGCAGAACGATTACCGGGTCGAATTTCGCATCCGCTATCACTTCGGCTTATAAAAACTGAGAACAATTCAATTCATATCTATCAGACATGCGTCGCAGTGTCAGGTCAATTTCGCATTTATGACGATTTTTGCCGCTATCTTTATCAGAGCTGACAAAATCCTTAATTGTTCACACCAATAAACAGCCGATTTGCGAATGGCACGTGCGTTGCTGGCTAGCAATTCGCAGATGGTAAGAAGTCAATGCGCGAACAACGCTATGTGGGTAGACTTTCTAAGCGATTTGCCCGTCCCGCATCAAAACATCGAACATGAGTAAAACCATAGATATTATTGCTGGATCCGGATTGGATCATAAAGCGCGGAAAAGCCGTTGGCCGGCGCGGCTTGATGTTCTGCAGAGCGCGAGCGGCCTTTTTCTCGGCTTGTTCATGTGGGGCCACATGGCTTTCGTCTCGACCATCCTCATAAGCAAAGACGCCATGTGGTGGGTCACGCGGATGTTCGAGGGGCAGTTTGTTTTCGGCGCACGATACCCCGGTATCGTCGCGACAATCGTCGCCCTGGTTGTGGTCATGTTCGTGCTCCACGGCTTTCTGGCCATGCGCAAATTTCCCGCGAACTTTCAGGAATACAGGGATTTCCGCGGCCATCGAAAGATGTTGCGCCACGAGGATACCACCCTCTGGTGGGTGCAGGCGGTGACCGGTTTCGCGCTGTTCTTTTTCGCTTCCGTGCACCTCTACCAAATGCTCATGCATCCGGGCGACATCGGCCCATACGAATCAGCGGATCGGGTGTGGAGCGGCCGCTGGTGGCCGCTCTATCTGGTACTCCTTTTCTCTGTCGAGCTTCACGGCGGCGTCGGCCTTTACCGGCTGGCGGTCAAGTGGGGATGGTTCGAAGGCGACGATCCCAACCGGACGCGCGCGCTGTTAAAACGGCTCAAGTGGGGGATCACGGTATTTTTTCTAGTTTTGGGTCTGCTCACATTGGCGGCTTACATGAAGATCGGTTACGAGCATAGAAACCGCGCCGGCGAGCGCTACATTCCATCGCACCTCCAACCATCTGCACCGACCGGTCACCAACGGTAGCGGCACGGAAGTCTGAATTATGAAAATAATTTACACCGATGTTTTGGTCATTGGCGGCGGGCTTGCCGGGCTGCGCATCGGCATCGGCGCCAAACGCCGCGGCCACGACGTGATCATTCTTTCGCTGGTGCCGCCGAAACGTTCGCACTCATGTGCCGCGCAGGGCGGCATGCAGGCGAGTCTCGCCAACGTCATTAAGGGTCATGGAGACAACGAAGATGTCCATTTCGAAGACACCGTTCGCGGTAGCGACTGGGGTGCCGACCAGCAAGTCGTGAGGATGTTCGTCAACAGCGCGCCCAAAGCCGTGCGCGAGCTGGCGGCCTGGGGCGTGCCGTGGAGCCGCGTGCGCAAGGGCGATCGCGACGTCATCATCAATGGCCAGAAGGTTACGATCACCGAACGCGACGAAGCGCACGGGCTGTTGGCGCAGCGCGACTTCGGCGGCACCAAAAAGTGGCGCACCTGTTACGTCTCCGACGGTACGGGCCACGCCATGCTCTACACGATGAGCGATCAGGCGATTGCCGATGGGATCCCCGTGCACGAGCGCACCGAGGCAATCGCACTGATCCATGACGGCGGGCGATGCTACGGCGCGGTTGTGCGGGATCTCATTTCCGGACAACTGATTGCTTACGTGGCCAAGGCCACCGCTATTGCCGCCGGAGGTGCGGGCCGGCTCTACCGGATGACTACCAATGGAGTAATCTCGGAGGGCATTCCCACCGCCATCGCTCTCGAGACCGGTGTCGCTGTTTTGGGCAACATGGAGGCGGTGCAATTTCATCCGACGCCCATTTTTCCCGCCGGCATTCTCCTGACCGAGGGCGCGCGCGGCGACGGCGGGTTGCTGCGCGACGGCGACGGCCATCGCTTCATGCCCGACTATGAGCCGGAGAAAAAAGAGCTGGCGTCCCGCGACGTCGTGTCGCGCCGCATGGAAGAGCACATCGCCAAAGGCAAGGGCGCGAAGTCACGGTTTGGTGACCATCTATGGTTGGACATCACGTTGCTGGGCGAGCACCACATCAAGCACAACCTGCGCGAGGTCTACGAGATCTGCCATTATTTTCTTGGCGTCGATCCGGTGAAGGAATGGGTGCCGGTGCGGCCGGCGCAACACTACACGATGGGCGGCGTGCGCACGAATCACACCGGCGAAAGCCCGACACTCAAGGGTCTGTTCGCGGCCGGCGAGGCGGCCTGCTGGGACATGCACGGCTTTAACCGGCTGGGTGGCAACTCTGTGGCTGAGACCGTAGTTGCCGGCATGATCGTCGGTGAATTCATCGCAGATTATTGTGATCGATCGGAAAACGATGCGAGCATCCCAACCAGGTTGATTCATGAGACGCTCCAACGAGAACAAGCAAAGCTCGACGTGCTGATCGATGGCAGAGGCGCGGAGAATCCCGCGGTGCTGATGGCGGAGATGCAGCACATCATGACTGCGAAGGTCGGCATATTTCGCAGCGGCAGCCGATTGGAAGAAGCCGTCGGTGAGCTGCAGAAATTATTGCTGCGCAGTCGCAACATCGGCGTGCGTTACAAGGCGCGCGGCGCGAATCCGGAGCTCGTCACCGCCTATCGCGTGCAAAAGATGCTCAAGCTCGCGATGTGCGTCGCCTACGGCGCTTACAGTCGCACCGAAAGCCGCGGCGCGCATTTCCGCCAAGACTTCCCGCGCCGCAACGACGCCGACTGGCTGAAGCGCACGCTCGTCACTTGGAAGTCTGAGAACGATACCTTGCCGTCGCTCGCCTACGAACAACTCGACGTGAAGAAGATGGAACTGCCGCCGGGCTGGCGCGGCTACGGCGCCAAGGATTATATCGATCACCCGGAGACTCCCATGCGCGTCGCCGAAATCGAAGAGCTAAAGCAACAACTAAATGGCGCCGACCGGTTCACGCTGCAGGAGAGATTGATGCCCTACGAGGATCTTTTGCCTGAGCGTTTTCGCGGCAAAAACGAACGGATCGATGAAATGATGGAAGGTGCGCGATGAAAGATGCCGCTCCCAACCGTCGTTTACTAAAAATCAGCGTGCTGCGCTTCAATCCGCAGGAATCGGGGAGCGAACCGCGCATGCAGACCTACGAGATCGAAGAAGCGGACGGCATGACTCTCTTCATCGCGCTCGACGAGATTCGCGAGAAGCAAGATCCATCGCTGCAGTTCGACTTCGTTTGCCGTGCCGGGATCTGCGGCAGTTGCGGCATGATGATCAACGGCCGTCCGACGCTCGCCTGCCGCACGCTGACAAAAAACTTGGAACCCGAGATTTCACTGGCGCCGTTGCCGGTTTTCGAGCTGATTGCCGACCTGTCGGTCAATACCGGCAAGTGGATGCGCGATATGAGCGAGCGTCTAGAGGCATGGGTGCATTTGAAAAGCCAGGAGGCGGACCTGCAGCGGCTCGAAGAAAAAATGGAACCGGATCTGGCGGAAAAGATTTATGAGCTAGACCGCTGCATCGAGTGCGGCTGCTGCATCGCCGGCTGCGGCACCATGCGCATGCGCGAAGACTTCGTCGGCGCGGCGGGACTGAACAAAATCGCTCGTTTGCGTCTCGATCCCCGGGATCAGCGAAGCGATGAGGAATTCTACGAATTGATCGGCGATGACAATGGCGTGTTCGGCTGCATGGCGCTCCTCGGTTGCCACGACGTCTGCCCGAAAAACTTGCCGCTCTCTACACAGATCGCCTTTCTCAGGCGGAAAATGGCTGCAGTCGGATGGAAGTAGCACGACAATTGGGTGACTCGCCACTTCGAAGTCGCCGGTCTTTAGCCCATGCTCGCACTTTCCTAAACTTGCCAAATCACCGTTGTGGATTTTGCAGCAGCGCGAAGAAAACCGATCTGAGGTTTATAAAAGCCACGGAAATGTGCCGTTGAGGTGCGGCACGGGCGTTGCGCTATCGAGGAAGCAGGAAAGGTTGGGAGGTATTTATGAGTAAGACGATGGCGACGCAATCGGGACAGACTGCCGCCGGCGATCTGACGGGTTCGGAAAATGAAGCTCACCGGCTGAGCAACTACTGGAAAGCGCTAGTACCGATTGTCGTGGGAGCCGTGCTGGTTTTGCTGCCGATCCCCGAAGGTCTCAAGCCAAATGCCTGGTATTACTTCGCTCTATTCGTCGCGGTGATCATCGCATTGATCCTCGAACCGATTCCCGCCGCGGCGGTGGGACTGATTGGCGTTACTGCTGCCACGGTTTCACTGCTGGTCGTCCCGAAGCCTGCTGACGCGATCAAGTGGGCGCTCTCAGGATTTCAGGACGGCACGGTCTGGTTGATCTTCGTCGCTTTCATGTTTGCGCTGGGCTACGAGAAGACCGGGCTGGGTCGGCGCGTCGCCTTGAATCTGGTCAGATGGCTGGGGAAGAAGACCCTAGGCTTAGGATACGCAGTCGCCCTGGCGGACCTCGTGCTTGCCCCATTCACTCCGTCCAATACAGCTCGCAGCGGCGGGACGATTTTTCCCGTGATCAAAAATATTCCACCGCTCTACGGCTCGGAGCCGGGTCCGACGGCGCGCAAGATCGGCTCGTATATTATGTGGACTGCGTTTGCGACTACCTGTTTGACCAGTTCCATGTTCCTGACGGGATTGGCGCCCAACCTGTTAGCGTTGTCACTGGTGAAAACCACAGCCAAGATCGATATCAGCTGGACGGAGTGGTTCATGGGCATGGCGCCGGTGGGTCTGCTGCTCTTCATCTTTTTGCCGTGGATCGTTTACAAAATTTACCCACCTGAACTTAAGAGCAGTCCCGATGTGCCAATCTGGGCGGGAGAAGAACTCAAAAAGATGGGCCGGGTTAGCTTCAAAGAAATTTTGATGGCGCTGCTCGCGTTGCTTGCCCTGGGTCTCTGGATCTTCGGCGGCGACTTCATCAACGCTACCACCGTTGCCCTGCTGGTGCTTTCATTGATGGTCATGCCACGCATCGTCGAATGGGATGACGTGCTCGCGCACAAGCAGGCCTGGAACGTGCTCGTTTGGTTCGCCACGCTGGTGACCATGGCTGATGGGCTGAGCAAAGTTGGATTCCTTAAGTGGTTCGCCGGAGGAGCGGCAGGCGCATTGAGCGGCGACTCCGTGATGACGATCGTCATCGCACTCACCGTGGTCTACTTCGTCGTGCACTACATGTTCGCCAGCCTCACGGCTCATACCACTGCGCTCCTGCCGGTGCTTCTCACCGCGGCAATCGCGGTGCCCGAGATGCCGGTCAAGCTGATCTCGCTGCTCTTCTGCTACTCGCTAGGCTTGATGGGCATCATTTCTCCCTACGCCACCGGCCCCGGCCCGATCTACTACGGCAGCGGCTACGTAAGCCGGAAAGATTTCTGGATGCTCGGTTTGATCTTCGGAGCGATCTATCTGGCGGTGCTGCTCGTCATCGGCGTACCTTACCTGCGCTACTATCTGGGCTAGGATAGATGACAACCTGTGGCTCTGGAAGTTCAAAGCCATGAGTAACCAACGGACTCGCAGTGATGACTGCGAGTCCGTTGGTTTTCAGATGGACTGAAAAACAATCGATCCGATCCGCTTCTGATTGATTCTGCTTCTCCGAATCTCTGTCCTTGAATCTTGAACCTTGAACGATTGTGCGCTTGGTAAGGCGCCTTACATCCGTTCCCAGGTCTGAAGCATCAGCATGTAGTTGGCGCGCTCGTAGATCTGCGGGTTGGGAATCCGCTCCTGGCTCATGTTGCCGCGCATCTCGTTGAGTGAGGACCATTCGTTCTCTTCCATCCATGCTTCAAGGTCGGCGCGAACCTTCCTGAGATGGCCGGGGCCGTTCCGAAGCAGCGCTGACACCATCTGCGTGACGTGCGCCCCCGCCATCGTGGACTTCACTACATCCAGGGCCGTGTGAACCCCGCCGGTAACCGCGAGTGAGGCCTTGACGCGTCCCGCGAGCGCGGCGATCCCGCGCAAACGCAACGGCAGATCGGCAGAGTCCGAAAGTTGCAATGTGCGCAATACGTTCAGCTCCTGCACATCGATATCGGGATCGTAGTAGCGGTTGAACAGCACCAGCCCATCCGCGCCGGCGCCATCCAGCTGGCGCGCGAAGTGGGCGAAGGCCGTGAAGTACGGCGAAAGTTTCACCGCCAGCGGAATTTTCAATCCCTGTTTCACGTGGCGAACCATCTCGACGGTCTGGCGTTCGACCTCGCTGCCGCTCGTCTCAAAGTCGGTGGGAGCGTGGTAGACGTTAAGCTCCAGAGCGTCCGCTCCGGCTTGCTCGATCAGGCGGGCATAGGAGAGCCAGCCGCCAGGAGTCATGCCGTTGAGCGATCCTATCACGGGGATCCGTACCGATTGCTTCACGCGCTGCACGTGATTGAGGTACTCGTCCGGCCCGAGCACAAAGGAGTCGGGGCTCGGAAAGAAAGTTACGGCCTCGGCGAAAGCATCGTCGTGACTGTTCCAGTGATTACGGGTCGCTTCCTCTTCGCGGCTGATCTGCTCCTCGAAAAGCGAGCGTAAAACGATCGCGCCGGCGCCCGCGTCCTCGAGCTGCTTGACCGTATCGAGGTCGTCGCTCAGCGGTGACGCGCCCGGAACTAGAGGGTGCGGCAGTCTGAGTCCGAGATAATTTGTGCTGAGATCCATGCGCTCCTCCTACTTTGCCGGCTTCGAGTCGTCGGCGTCTTCGTCTTTGGCTTCGACCTGAGGCACGGTGATGCCCGCGAGTTGCTCATAGACCGCGTAGCGCTTCTGCGCAGCCTCTTGCGCCTCCTTCAGAAAACCCTTGAAGCGCGCGGGATCGGTGCGCTCGACGACGCGGAAGCGCGCCTCGTTGCGCATGTAGTCGGCGACCCGCGCTTTCGGCGGACCATAGTCGAGATGGAGCGGCGGCTCGCCTTTGGCCAGGCGGCGCGGATCGAAACGGTAGAGCGGCCAGACGCCGGAATCCACCGCCAGCTTCTGCTGCGACATGCCGTGAGCCATGTCGTAGCCATGGGCGATGCAGTGGCTGTAGGCGATGATGAGCGATGGCCCGGGATACGATTCGGCCTCGATAAATGCCTGCACCGTTTGCGGCATTCTCGCCCCCATGGCCACGCGGGCGACGTACACATGACCATAGCTGTTTGCCAGCAGTCCCAGATCTTTCTTTGCCGTGGCCTTTCCCGCTGAGGCGAATTTTGCGACTGCGCCGAGCGGCGTCGCCTTGGATTGCTGGCCGCCGGTGTTGGAATAGACTTCGGTGTCGAGGACGAGCACGTTGATGTTGCGGTTGCTCGCAAGCACGTGATCGAGGCCGCCGTAACCGATGTCGTAGGCCCAGCCATCGCCGCCCAGCAGCCAGACACTTTTCTTGACGAGATAATCCGCGAGTCCCTCCAGCTGCCGCGCCTCGGGCGCGTCCATGGCGGCGAGCTTCTGGCGCAGGGCCTGGACGCGTCCGCGCTGGGCCGCGATTCCACCCTCACTCGCCTGGTCGGCGCCAAGCAGCTCCTCCACCCGGGTGTCGCTCAGTTCCTTCGCGAGACGCTCGACCAGCGCGCGCGCGGCGGCCATATGACTATCGACTCCCAAGCGAATGCCAAAGCCGAACTCCGCGTTGTCTTCGAACAGCGAATTGGACCAGGCCGGACCGCGTCCGTCGCGATTCGTGGTGTACGGCGTGGTCGGCAGATTGCCGCCGTAGATCGACGTGCAGCCGGTGGCGTTGGCAATCAGCAGCCGATCGCCAAAAAGCTGGGTGAGCAGCTTGATGTAGGGTGTCTCGCCACAACCCGCGCAGGCGCCCGAATATTCGAAGAGGGGCTCGAGAAACTGCGAGCCCTTGTGGTCCAGCCGCGTCACCTCGCTCCGTTCGGTCTCTAGCAAGCTCAAGAAGAAAGCGTAATTTTCGCGCTCGGCTTCGCGCAGCGGCGGCATTGGCTGCATGTCGATCGCTTTATGCCGCGGGTTGGTGCGGTCCTTGGCCGGGCACACGTTGACGCACAAATTACAGCCCGTGCAGTCCTCGGGCGCGACCTGGATCGTGTAAGCTTTGTTTTTGAAATCGACGCCTTTGTAGGGCGTCGACATGAATGTTGCCGGAGCATTGCCAAGCTCGACGGGGTCGTAGACCTTGGCGCGGATCGCCGCGTGAGGACAAACCAGCGCACACATGTTGCACTGGATGCAGATCGTCGTGTCCCAGACCGGAATCTCGAGAGCGATGGCGCGCTTCTCCCATTTGCCGGTGGCCACGGGCCAGGTGCCGTCGACGGGGAAGGCGCTCACCGGGAGCAGATCTCCTTTGCTGGCCATCATCACTGCAGTAACCTTTTGCACGAAGTCCGGTGCCTTTTCGGAAACCAGCGGCGGCCGACTACGGCTGGCGCTCACCGCGCCGGGCAGAGAAATCTCGTGCAGCCGCGCGAGGGTCTGATCGACCGCCTCAAAGTTTCGGCGTACCACGTCCTCTCCCATCTTGCCGTAGGTCTTCTCGATCGCTTTCTTGATCTTGGCGATTGCCTCATCGCGCGGCAGTACGCCCGAGATCGCAAAGTAGCAGGTTTGCATGATCGTGTTGATGCGGCTGCCCATGGCGGTTTCCTTGGCCACCGCGTACGCGTCGATGGCGAAGAAGCGGATGTTTTTCTCGATCATCTGCTGTTGCAGCTCGCGCGGCAGGCGTTCCCACACGCCATGCGGCGCTCCCGGAGCATTTAACAGAAATACCGCGCCGGCAGCGGCGTGCTCGAGCACGTCGATCTTGTCGACGAAATCGAACTGATGACAGGCGACGAACTTGGCGTTGGTGATCAGGTACGCCGAGCGGATCGAGCGCGGGCTGGCGCGCAGGTGCGAGATCGTGATCGCGCCCGATTTTTTGGAATCGTAAACAAAGTAGCCCTGGATGTAGCGATCGGTTTCCTCGCCAATGATTTTGATCGAGTTCTTGTTCGCTCCCACCGTGCCGTCGGCGCCAAGTCCGTAAAACAGCGCCGTGTCGACATCCTCGGCCTCGGTGCGCAGCGACGGATCCCAATTGAGCGAGGTGTGCGTGACATCGTCGACAATCCCAATGGTGAAGTGATTGCGCGGCGGGTCTTTCGCGAGCTCGTCGAAGATGGCCTTGACCATGGCCGGTGTAAATTCCTTCGACGACAGGCCGTAGCGGCCCGCAACGACGCGCGGCTCTGAGGCAAAGGGTAGTTTTCCGTCTGCGCGCGCCTCGGCGAACGCGGACACAATGTCAATATAAACCGGATCGCCTACAGCGCCCGGCTCCTTCGTGCGATCGAGGACGGCGATGGAGCGGATGGTGGTCGGCAGCGCCGCGAGCAGCGCCGCTCCGGAGAACGGCCGGAACAATCTCACCTTGATGACGCCAACTTTCTCACCCCGCTCGGTCAGGTACTGCACGGTCTCGTCTACCGTCTCGGCCCCGGACCCCATGATCACGATCACGCGCTCTGCCCGCGGGTTGCCAACATAGTCAAACATACGGTAGCGCCGGCCGGTCAAAGCAGCGAATCGGTCCATCATGTTCTCCACGATCGCCGGGCAGGCGTCATAGAAGCAGTTGGCGGACTCACGGGCCTGGAAGAACACGTCGGGGTTTTGCGCGGTGCCGCGCAGCACCGGCCGATCCGGCGTCAATGCACGCTCCCGGTGCTGGTGTATTTTGTCTTCCGGGATCAGGAGTCGGAGGTCTTCATCCGTCAGCTCCACGATCTTCGCGATCTCATGAGACGTGCGAAAGCCGTCAAAGAAGTGCAGGAACGGAATTCTCGATTCGAGCGTGGCGGCGTGGGCGATCGCCGCGAAGTCGTGGGCTTCCTGCACCGAGCCGGAGCAGAGCATGGCGAAGCCGGTTTGGCGGCAAGACATGACGTCGGAGTGGTCGCCGAAAATCGACAGCGCATGCGTGGCGACACTGCGCGCTGCCACGTGCATTGTGAACGGCGTCAGCTCCCCGGCGATCTTGTACATATTGGGAATCATCAAGAGCAATCCCTGGGAGGCTGTGAAGGTCGTGGCGAGAGCGCCGGATTGGAGGGCGCCATGCGCCGCGCCCGCGGCGCCGGCTTCGGACTGCATCTCGACTACGTCCGGTATGTTGCCCCAGAGGTTTTTTCTGCCCTCGTTAGACCATTGATCGGCGAACTCGCCCATGGGCGAGCTGGGAGTAATCGGGTAGATGGCGATCACCTCGCTGACGCGGTGCGCGACCGATGCTGCCGCCTCGTTGCCATCAACTGTTACTATGCGCCGCGTGGAACCGCGTTGGCTGACCGTTTGTTCCATAACTGTGCAAACTCCTTTTTGGGGTCATGGTTACAGACTGCCAATTCCGGCAAACTCGTCCAGCAATGGAGCGCGGCGGGGTGTAGCTCTTTCTATCATTTCCTCACGGTTGTTTCGACGATGAAAATTTCCGCGACTCGATAGCGCGCACCAACATGCGCTTTGGGCTGTTTGCAAGCGGGTTGCACAAAATCGACGAGATCAAACGCTAATGGATCTCGTTAGCAACTATCTCAATGGGGTCAAGATCGCGGTCCAGGAAAATCACTCTGGCGGGGAAGAAATCGAACCCGTCGGTATCCTGGGTGAAATCTCGAAAGACAGCCGGCGAGCGCAGCTGGCGGCGAAGTTGTGAGGTATCTCACAGACTCAAGGCGGCTCGGTAGATTATTTTTTGGCAACGCGAATGCGCGCGTCGACGATCTGACAGCCGCGGCCCGGCGGGAGCGCGATGACGGGATTTAAGTCCAGCTCGCAAATCTCGGGGATTTCTTCGACGAGCCGCGCGATTCTCAATAGCAGGTCTTCGATGGCGGCGATATCGGCGGGCGTATGGCCGCGGTAACCTTCCAGGAGACGGTATCCTTTGATCTCCCGCACCATTTCGGCGGCGTCACGGTCGGTAATAGGCGTGACGCGGAAGCATACGTCTTTAAGAATCTCCACATGAATGCCGCCGAGACCAAAACCGATGAGCGGACCAAATAGAGGATCCTGTGTCACGCCGACCATGACTTCGACGCCGCCCGAGATCATCGGTTGCACCAGTACACCGTCCATCGCATCAAGCCGGTTGTCACCGGCAAGCCGCTGCTGAATCTCCACGAAAGCCTGTCGCACCGCGGCCTCGTTTTCGAGATTCAAGCGGACGGCGCCGATTTCGGTTTTGTGAACGATCGTATGCGAAGCGAGCTTTAACGCCGCAGGAAAGCCAATTTGCGCAGCCATTTTTACCGCTTCGTCCGCGTTGCGGCAAATACCGCCGGGCGGTAACGGCAGGCCGAACGCGGCGAGGACATTACGCGTTTCTTCGCCTGACAACCAGGCGGCGCCGCGCTCGCGTAGCGCCTGTTGGCAGAGAGCGCGGGCGTCTTGCGGGCGAATATCTTCGAAGTCGAGGATAATTCCCTCTGGATGACCGAGCCACTCGGCGTAGCGTGCCAGCTTGCCCAATACGCGCGCGGTATTTTCCGGAAAGGCATAATTAGGTAATCGTTCGCCATCGATCGCCGCTGGCTTCGGGACTTTATCTCCATCCATGACACAGGTAAGAACCGGCTTCCTTGCCCCGCCATTATTTCTGGCTGCCGCGACGCCGGCGTGGACACTGCGGTGGATGGCCGAGATTTCGGCAAGGCCGACGTTGATCGTTAAGACGATCAGCGCGTCCACTTCCCCAGCGCGAAGCAGAATCTCGGCCGAGTTGCGAAAATCATCGGCGCTCGCCGATGCGATCATGTCCACCGGATTGCCGACGCTTGCCGCGGGCGGCAAGAACTCTCTTAACTGCTGCTTGGTTTCATCGCTCGGTTCTCCAACCACGAGCCCATTCGCTTCGCAGGCGTCGGCGCAGAGAATTCCCAGCCCGCCGGCATTAGTCAGTATCGCCACGCGCCGCCCTGCGGGTAGCGGCTGGCTGCTCAGAGCCGCGGCGAGATCGAACAGTTCCCCCAAAGTGTCGGCGCGGATCACGCCGGTTTGATGAAACAACGCTTCGGTGGCGACATCGTCGGCGGCCAAAGCCGCCGTATGCGAGCCGGCGGCGCGCCGCCCGGCGCCGGTTCTCCCGGCTTTTACCGCCACAATCGGTTTGTGTCGACTCACGCGCTTGGCGATTCGCGCGAAGCGCCGCGGGTTACCAAACGATTCTAAGTAAAGCAAAATTGCATTAGTGCGATTGTCTTCTTCCCAATACTGCAGCAGATCGTTGCCTGAAACATCGGCTTTGTTGCCGACGCTGACGAAGCTTGATAGGCCCAAAGCGCGCTCGCGCGCGAGGGAAATCATGGCCAAGCCGAGCGCGCCGCTTTGCGAACAGAACGCGACACTGCCGGCCGGAGGAAAGTCCGGCGCGAAAGACGCATTCAAGCGAACCGCCGGATCGGTATTGAGCAGGCCGAGACAGTTGGGCCCAACCATACGCATGCCGTAACCGCGGATTTTTTCGAGAAGCTTTTGTTGCAGCTCACGTCCTTCGGCCCCGATCTCGGCAAATCCGGCTGAAATTACAATTGCGGCGCGCACGCCCCGCGCGGCGCAATCATCGATGACTGAGGCAACTGCCTTCGCTGGAACCGCAATGACGACGAGATCGGGTGTCTCAGGCAGCTCGTGGAGGTTCGGATATGCCCGCAGCGATGCAGCAACATCAGCTCTGGGATTTATTGGGTAGACGGAACCTTTGAAGCCGGCGCGGAGAATCGCGTTTAAGATCCGGGTCCCGATATTGTTCGGCTTCCTCGATGCGCCCAGTACGGCAATGGATTTTGGTTGAAAGAACGGACGAAGCGATGCCGTGGTCGCGACGCGGTCGCGAAACTCGGCGCGAGCGACGCTGGTTTGGCTGGGGATCACCGAGAGATCGATCTCCACGTAGCCTTCATCGAGTCGTGAACGACACTCAAAGCCGGATTCACGAAAAACATCGAGCATCGGTTTGTTCTCCGCCATTGTGACGGCCCAAAACCGGCGGAAACCGTTCCTTGCCGCTAGGACCGACAATCGCTCGAGCAGGAGCGAACCAATGCCTTTTCCTTGAAATTGGTCATCCACTGCGATGGCGATCTCGGCTATCGTTTCATCGCGAGCGATGTAATTAGCGGTTGCAATAATGCGAGTGCCGCCGCCCGAGGAACGAATGACGATGAGACAGAGGCATTTGCGTGGGTTGGAGTCGTCGCAGAATGAATCGATCAGATTGTTTCCGGGTTGGACCGGAGAAAAAAACCGCTGGCGTTGAGAATCCTTGGATAGGCTAGCGAAAAACTTGGCCATCGGTTCGCGGTCCGCAGGATGAGCCAAGCGAACCGTCGCCGTTGTTCCGTCGCGCAGTATCAAGCGTCCGGATTCAGGGGAGTCCTGATACGGCAGCGGCAAATAACGCGGGCGAACGGAGGTCACATAATCTATTAGGCCGACGAGGAGGGATTTTCAAGCAGAAGCTTCGCGATAACCGGGCTCCGACGTAGCGCTGTTGGCCTGGTTATTTGCTCATGGGGGAAATCTGAGTTCAGGCGTCTGTCGGAAAGAGGGTCTACTGAAAACCGCAGGGGAAAATTGTCAGATTTCGCTTTAAATCAGCGTGGTGCGCCCGCCGAGAATCGAACTCGGACCTAGGGTTCCGGAGACCCTCGTGATATCCTTTTCACTACGGGCGCGGTAGAAAATTTTCTACCATTGCGACCCTCACGGAGTCAACGCTGGCGGGCGTCGGGGCTGCTTTCGCAATTACCGGGACGCTATGTTACCTAATGGCGCGTGAAGATTCGAGCGCCGGCAAAAATCAATCTCGGCTTGCGGGTCGTCGGCAAGCGCGCCGACGGTTATCACCTTCTCGACACGATCATGGTAGGAGTAACACTCTTTGATGAACTTGAAATCAAAAAACGCAAGCGGGATAGTTCCAAGGGCAAGCAGGTAGCGCAACTGCGCGTCACTTGCGATCATCCCCTGGTTCCCGGGGGGGAAAAAAATCTGGCCTACCGGGCCGCGTCTCTCTTGCTGCACGAGGCGGGAGTTACTCAGCCATTAGATATTCACATCCGCAAACGTATTCCCGTTGGCGCGGGTCTGGGTGGCGGCAGCACGGATGCGGCGGCCGCCTTGGTGGGTATAACCCGATTGCTCAAACTCGATTTCTCGGCGCGGCGACTGGAGAAGCTTGCATCTTGTCTCGGCGCCGACGTGCCTTTTTTCATCCGGGCGCGCCCGGTTCGCGCGCGGGGTATCGGCGACAGGCTTACGCCATTGAAGCGAGTGCCGCCCTGGTGGCTGGTAATTCTCTATCCCGGCTTCCCGGTGTCCACGGCATGGGTTTACGGCAATCTGCGTCTCAATTTGACAAAATCCCGTGCAAATACTAAATTGTCAACCTTGTTAACAAGTGCTCCCAAATTAGCGGATTTGCTCGTCAACGACCTGGAGGCGGTTACTGTCAAACGGTATCGGCGGATCAAGTGTTTAAAGGATAGTTTGATCGAGTTGGGCGCGGCTGGAGCTTTGATGACTGGTAGCGGGTCGGCGGTTTTCGGCATATTTGGCTCCCGCGAAAAGGCCAAGATGGCTTATCGAAAGTTGCGTAAAACTAGTAACATCCAAGTTTTGCTTGCGCAGGTTATCGGCCGACCGGGGCAATTGCCGGGTCGATGAGACAAGGGCCTTAAAAAGGGGGTCCGTATGGAAGTCACGGAGATTAGAGTGTTTCCCGTTGACGAAGATAAGCTTAAGGCTTATGTGACTATCACTCTCGATCACTGCTTCGTGATTCGAGACCTGAAGGTCATTCGCGGGCCGACGGGTTATTTCGTATCGATGCCGAGTAAGAAGCGCAAGGATGGGACCTATAAGGATATCGCCCATCCTATTAACAACGAAACGCGCAGGATGCTTGAGGACAAGATCATCGCGGAGTACGAGAAATCCGCTAGCGAAGGGGCAGTCCATAAGGCGGCTGAAAGCCGATGATGTGATGTCTAACGTGGGCGGGTGAACTTCTCTTGTAGAGGTTCGGGGATGGGCGGTCGCCAAGCGGTAAGGCCCCGGACTTTGGATCCGGTATCGAAGGTTCGAATCCTTCCCGCCCAGCCAGTTATCCGTTCGTATTTGGGCGCAGAAAATCACGATTGTTAGTAGTAGCCGGCGCCGTTCGATAGTGAACGGCGCCGGTTGTTTTGACCGGCGGGAACTAGGCGGCGTCGATATGGGGGGCCGCTCGGTAAGGCGTTAGAACGGTTAGACTGTAGCGCCTCAACAGTGACTGGCGACAGGGCACGTGGCGGTTGAGAAGCGATGAGTCAAAACGACGTTGATATGAAAATCTTCGCGGGGAACTCGAACCCACCCCTGGCCCAGGAAATCAGCCAGTATCTGAAGATTCCGCTCGGCAGAGCCGTGGTGGAAACGTTCAGCGACGGCGAGAGCAAGGTGGAAATCAAAGAAAACGTCCGCGGCGCGGACGTCTTTGTCATTCAATCGACTTCCGCCCCCGGCAATAACAATCTCATGGAGCTCTTGCTCATGCTCGATGCCTTCAAGCGCGCTTCGGCCAAGCGGATCACCGCGGTCATGCCGTACTATGGTTACGCCCGGCAGGACCGCAAGGTGGTGCCCCGCGTGCCCATCAGCGCCAAGCTGGTGGCGGATCTGATTACCACCGCGGGAGCGTCGCGGATGCTGACGATGGACCTGCATTCAGGGCAGATTCAGGGTTTCTTCAATATTCCGGTGGACAATTTATACGCCACGCCGGTGCTGCTGCAATATTTGAAAAAGCGGCTCAATCACAACGAAGTGACGATCGTGTCACCGGACGCCGGCGGTGTCGAGCGGGCTCGGGCCATTGCGGCGCGGCTAGACGCTTCGCTGGCGATCATTGATAAACGCCGAGTGGGGCCGAACGTGGTCGCGGAAATGAACATCATCGGCGAAGTCAAAGACCAGATTGCGATCTTGCTCGACGATATGATCGATACGGCGGGAACGTTGACGCTGGCCGCCGACGCGTTAAAAAAAGAAGGCGCCAGACGCATTCTCGGTTGTTGCACGCACCCGGTGCTCTCGGGGCCCGCCATCCAGCGCATTGACGAATCCCCAATGGAAGAATTGATCGTCACCAACACGATCCCGCTTGGAACGGAAGCCCAGCATTGCGCCAAAATCAAAGTCTTGTCGGTGGCCCATTTGATCGGCGAGGCGATCCGGCGCACCCACGAGGAAGAATCGATCAGTTCTTTGTTCGTGTGATCGGACCAACAAACCTGCGCTACCGTAGGAGGGAGTTCTCTTGGAAACTCTAGAAATACAAGCCAATGCCCGCGCCGCGGGAGGCAAAAATCAGGCGCGCCGTTTGCGCCGCAGCGGAAAAATACCGGCGATTCTTTACGGTCCCAAAACCCAAGCCGTTGCCTTGGAGCTGGACAAGAAAGATTTTTCCACTCGCGTGGCGCTGCTGCAGGGATCTCATCTGGTACGGTTGAAATCGTCGGTGCCGGCTTTGGCGGAAAAAGTGGCATTGGTAAAAGAGATGCAGTTTCATCCCATCTCCGGTGATGTTACCCATGCGGATCTCTACGAAGTCGACCTGGCAGCGAAGATTCAAGTGCAGGTTCCACTGCGTTTCGTCGGCAAGGCCGCGGGTGTAACGCGCGGCGGTATTCTCCAACCGATCGTCCGTGAGGTCGAAGTGGAGTGCTTGCCTATGGATATTCCGGGTTTCTTCAATGTCGATGTCAGCGCTCTCGATATCGGCGATTCGATCCACGTCGAAGAAATTCAAATGCCCGCAGACGTAACCTTGGTTTTTGAATCGAATTTTGCCGTCGTCACCGTCGTGACGCCGACTGTTGAAGAGGCCCCGGCGGCTGTGGCGCCAGCCGAAGGCGAGGTGGCGGTTGTGGGAGCGGAGGAGCCGAAGGTGGAGGCCGAAGGCGAGGATTGAGCGCCGGGGGAGATTGGCCTCAGGTAGCCTTCGGTGAAGCTGATCGTCGGGCTTGGTAACCCAGGGAAAAAGTACCAACCGACGCGCCATAACATAGGTTTCCTGGTTGTCGATTGTATCGCTCGGCGACGGGCGACAACGGTACGCAAGAAGATTTGCCACGCCTTGACCGGTGAGTGGATCGAAGGCGGCGAAAAGATTCTGCTGGCAAAGCCGCAAACCTACATGAACCGCAGCGGTGCCTCCGTAAAAGAGCTTCTGCGGGAATTTTGCGGAACGCCCGGCGACCTGGTGGTCGTCTATGATGATCTAGATCTGCCGTTTGGCCGTATTCGCATTCGCGCCCAAGGAAGTACCGGTGGGCACCGCGGGCTGGCTTCAATTATGGAAAGCTTGGCCGGCGCGCCTTTTGCGCGTGTTCGGGTCGGTATCGGGCGGCCTCCCGAAGGCGTGGAGGCAGCTGATTACGTACTGGAGGCGTTCGACGCCGATCAGGTAAACAAATTGGACGAACTCGTCGGCAAGGCATCGGACGCGGTGCTGACGGTGTTGCTGGAGGGAGCCCAAGCAGCCATGGGAGAGTTTAATCGAGCCGGTTGAGCGGCGCGGTTAAATTGAAAACACTCAGCTGCTGTGATAGTAAAATTTGCTCGCGGAGGGTAAAGAAATCGTGGCGCAATACGAAACCCTGGTCGTGGTCCATCCGGAAAGAGGGCCACGCATAAAAGAGTTTATCGAGAGATTCCAAAAAGTCATCGAGGGGCAGAATGGAACCGTCGCCCATGTGGAAGAATGGGGGATGCGCGACCTTGCCTATCGAATCGAGAATCAGGCCAAGGCGTACTATACGCTTTTTCACTTTCAGGGAACCGGGCAAACCGTTCAGGAGCTCGAGCGCAATTTGAAGCTCACCGACGGAATCTTGCGATATATGACCGTGCGCGCCGATGAAACGGAGCAGGCGCCTCCAGCCGCCCCGCGCACCGCACCGGCGGTTGAAGGCCGCGCTGGCGACGAAGAAAAAGGCAAAAGCGAACCGCAAAGTTGACCGAACTAAGGCAAAAGTCACGCCCCTAAGGAAATTGTTTCAGCGTTTGCCGCAGATCGAGGTGGAGAAAACATGGCACAGTATGGAAGGGAAGGGCCGGGACGCCCGCGGGAGCGCTCGGATGACGATAAGGGATCGCAGCGGCGCCGGCCGATGTTTCGCCGCAAGGTTTGTCGTTTCTGCGCCGACAAGACACTAAGAATCGATTATAAAGACGTTCGGACCATTTCGCAGTTCGTTACCGAGCGCGGTAAGATGACACCGAGCCGGATCACGGGAAACTGCGCGCGTCATCAAAGAATATTGACGACGGCCGTAAA
>DASWHT010000373.1:0-4129 GCA_036398075.1 Binatia bacterium
ATGTAAACGATAACCCCAGTCACCGAAACATACAGCCATATGGGAAGCGTCCAGCGGGCGATGCGCCGGTGGGCGGGGAATCTTTCCCGCAAGGCGCGTATTAGCGTGATCAACGCCAGCGGCACCACGGCGACGGCGAGAATTATATGCGTAAGGAGGATTGTAAAATAGACGCCGCGGTGCCAGCCTTGCCCTTTATAGGGCACCGACCCCACATGATAGTGGTAAATCAGATAGCTCGCCAGAAACAGCATTGAACAGGCGAAAGCCGAGAGCATGCAGGCGCGATGGGCTCGCATGTTTTTCGCCCGGATGAAAAGATACCCGGCGCAAAGAAAAACGGCGCTGAGACTGTTCAGCGCCGCGTTGAAAATCGGAAGTTGTGATATGGAGATCAACGGGGAAAGATGTCCGGCAACAGCATCAAAATAAGAAACACACAGAGAATGAACGGGCTCAGCGCGATCCAGCCCAGGGTGATCCGCTCGAACTTGAGGTGCATAAAATAAAGCGCCACCAGCGCCGCTTTCGTCACAGCCAAGACGATAAGCATGACAGCGATGGCAAATTTCGCGATGGGCATATAGATGACGGCGATCTCGATAACGGTCAATACGAGTAACCACCAGAAGACGCCGATATAATTAGGTTCTTTATGCGCTGCTTCAGTCATCGGATAGCTCCTCTGGGCCGGACTACAGCAAGTAAACGAAGGTGAAAATCAATATCCAGACGAGATCGACGAAATGCCAGTAAAGAGCGGCGATCTCGACATGTTTGGCCTCGTAGCGGCCCCGGTTGACGGCCAGGAATACGCAAATATTGTAGATGACGCCGCCGCTGACGTGCATGCCGTGAAAACCGGTGAGCACGAAGAATGTCGTCGCAAAGAGGTCCTTGGAAAAGGACAGATTGTATTTAGGCAGTACATCGTGGAGCAAATGCGTCCATTCATAAGCTTGGCAGCCGAGGAAAAATAGCCCGCCCAAAATCGTCAGACCCATGAACTTATTGAATTTCGCCCGGTCCCCCTGTTGAATCGCCGAAAGCGACAGCACCATGGTAACGCTGCTGACAATCAGCACGAAGGTCATGAGCGCGGTCAGATTGATGCCGAGAACTTCCGCCGGCACCGGCCATTTCGTGCTCGCGTGGCGCAATATACCGTAACCGACGATCAACCCGCCAAACGACATGGCGTCGCCGGCAAGAAACAGCCACATCCCAAGCTTCCCCCAACTCTCCGGGGTAAGCGGCGACTCGTTGGCCTGAGCCCCCGTATGCAGCGCTGCAACTTCACTCATCTGCCACTCTCCTTTTGATTTCAGGCCAAGTGTTTCGGAGCCTCTTCGGCCGCGGCGTCATTGGCTTTTTTTACAGCCGCGCGGCGGTAGGCATACGCCAGGCCACCGCCGATGGAGCCAACGACCAAATAGGGCGTCGTCATCAGAAACAGCACACTCCAGTCATAGGCATCTGCGACGGAACCGTCGGCGCCGGTGAGACAAACGGCGCAAGCCTGGACTGACTGCAGGTCCGCGAAGTAACTCGCCACAAACGCAAATAACGCTGTAACTATGAAAAGTTGCATGGTATCGAGTAAGCGCAAAGTAGCGTAACGATTTTTCACTGTCAACAGAATGCAATCAATAGAGATAAACCAAACCATACAGCACGGGCCACAAGGCGACGACAAAGGTCCAGTACATGCCGCAGATTTGCAAGCCATTATAATCTTTAGTGGAATAACGTCCCCTGCGCGCTTGCCCATACACCACGACGAGCCAGACCAGCGCGCCGAGCACATGCGCCCCATGGGCGCCGATAAGCGTATAAAACAAGCCGCCGTAAACACTGCTTGAAACCGTCAAGCCGAAATGGACGAGCTTGATCCATTCGAAGCCCTGGATTGCCAGAAATAGCGTCCCCAAAAAAGCGGTCACGGTCAAAAACCGCCTGGAGCCGCCGATATCCCCCGCCCGGACCGCTCTAACGCTGAAATGCATCGTGAAGGCACTGATGAGCAATATCAGGGTATTCACGCCGGTCACGCCGACCGGCAAGCGCGGCTGAAAAGGCGGCGGCCATTGTTCCGCCGCCAAACGAAATACAATAAACGCGCCGATAAGACCGGCGAAAAACATCGCCTCAGCGCCCAGCATCATGATCACCCCGAGCTTGGCATTGTTGAGAACCGGCGCGTTGGCTTGGACCGGAGGCCCGGGCGGAGGCCCGCCGCCGAACGCGGTCTCCTTTGCCGCAACCGGTGGTTCCTGGTCATGTAGCAAACGCCGAGCGGCTGAACTTTTTGCCATGGGTCCGTTGTTTCAATAGGCGATGATGAAAAGGATCACCGCAAAAATGTACAACACAATCGCCAATCCCAAAAGAAAGCCGAACCGGCGCCGCTTGCCCTCGTCAATCGGTAAAATGTTCATGTACACTCGCACACCCTCGATTGCAAATTCTCAGGTCCAATGGGCTAGCCGGAAGGCCGCCAATCACATCGGCACGCGGTCCAGCGCCATCACCAATAATAGCACCGGGAGATAGATCAGCGAAGCGAACAGCAATTTGCGCGCCCGCGGCAAGGTCGACTCCAGCGCCAACCTTACGCCGCTCACGAGAAAACCGATGCCCAGAATAAACGCAACGATGAAATACACCGGGCCGGCCAAACCCAGCAACGTCGGCAACAGGCTCACCGCGAGCAACGCCGCAGTATGAGAGATCACCTGGCGATTGGTGGTTTCTCCCTCCAGATCAACGACGGGAAGGAACTGAATTCCCGCCCGCGCGTAATCCTCCCGATATAAGCGGGCGATCGCCAGCGTGTGCGGCACCTGCCAGAGAAATATGATGGCGAATAACACCCAAGCCCCCACGTCAAGGCTCCCCGTGGCGGCCACCCAGCCGATCACCGGCGGCAACGCGCCGGGCACAGCGCCGACCAGTACGCAAAGAGAGCTGCGCAGCTTCATCGGGGTATAACAAAACAGATAACTGACGGCGATCAACGCGGTGACCGCCGCGCTCAAGAAATTCACCGCTAACCACAGGTAGACCAGCCCTGCCACGGTCAGCAGCAAGCCGAACCACAAAGCCTCGCGCGGTTGCAGTCGCCCGTCGGGCAGCGGGCGATGGCGCGTTCGCGCCATTTTCGCGTCGGTATCACGCTCGAGAAACTGGTTGAGCGCCAGCGTTCCGGCGGCGGCGAGCGCGGTGCCGAGTAGCGTCTGCAAGAGCCGCAAATAGTTGGGAACGCTCTCTGAACCGACGTAGAAACCCACGAAGGCCGTCACCAGCACCATTAAGACGATGCGCGGCTTGACCAGCTCTGCGTAATCCGCCAGCCGTCTCGAAGCGCCGGCTTCGGCCGCTTCGGCCATGGGAGTTGTGTTCATATCGATGGTTGCTCCCGCAAAATACCGTGCTCCGCTGGAAGCTTTTCCACCCGAGAGAGGCGCGCCACGCGCAGCGCCAGCATCAAGCTCGTGACCAGCATCAGCGCGCCGACGATCAGGTGGATCGTCGTGAGGTAAACCACCCCTTCGGCGGGTATCCGCGCCAGGGCCGTATACTTGCCAAAATAGGAGCCCAAGCCGAGTAGCAACTGCGCAACCAGCAGGATCCCAAGAAAACCCGCGCTGCGAAGCAGCCGCGGGCGATGCGAGAAGAGTTTGGCCACGCGCAATAGCAGCAATGACACATGCACGGCGACTAGAAAGGCAAACAACAGATGGGCCTCGAGCCCGCCTCCGGTATGCCTTAACACGGCGCCGAAGATCACCTGGAGGTAGATCATCGCCGTGGTGATTATGGCCAAGCGCAGCAATTTGCCGCCGTCATCAAGCGGTGCTTCCCCGCTCTCGCCGCGCCATTCCTGTGAAGTAAAAATGGCCAAGCTGGCGGCAAACGCAAAGAACGCCTGGGCAAAGGAAGCATGAATGATCGCCAGAGTATGCTGGAGTAAGATCACGCGCAGCCCGCCAAGCACGCCTTGGGCGATGACCATCGCCAACGCCGCGAGCCCAAGCCAGCGCAACCAGCGCCGCCGCTCCTTGATCCAGAGAGCCAGCGCCAAAAAGATCGTGCACAGTCCGACGAAGGAACCGGCCAGGCGATGACT
>DASWHT010000374.1:0-3292 GCA_036398075.1 Binatia bacterium
ACGCGGGTCCTGGAAGTTGTTTTCCCAGATGAGTATGCAGGGGACTACGATGGCCACCGGCTTGTCATCAACCAGGATCTCGAGAGCAAGATCCTGATCAGGATCCGGGTATACGACCAGGATGACCAGCTCGTGGAGAACTACGGGTATAAGGACCTCGATCTCGACGCGCGACTCGCAGAGGCCGACTTCGATCCGGCCCATTCCGACTATCGTTTCTGAACTGATTACGGCGCCCGCCGCCCCAATGGAATGCTGATGTAGAAGCCGTAGGCATCGACCTCGTTGTAATGCCGGAACTTCGGAAAGTATGCCGCGTTCAGTTTGATGGGGCCGATATCGTAGGTAATCAGCGGGATCATACCGATAAAGGATGCTGTGTGTGCAACCGCACATACAGGTTCATTTCCCTGCTGTAACCTTGCCGGCATCTCGTTTGTTGAATTTTCCGGTAGAGCATGAGCACGTGAACCGAGTTGCGGTTGCAAACAGCCTGCTGGCGGCCCTGCCGCGCAGGGAGTATCAGCGTCTGCTGACCAGCCTCGAGCCGGTCCCGCTGGCTTTCAGCGAGGTCCTCTACGAGCCGGGAAAGCCGATCCGGCATGTCTACTTTCCCAGCGACTCGCTGGTGTCCTTGCTCACGCTGGTAGAGGGACACATGGCTTTGGAAATCGGCCTGGTTGGCCGTGAAGGCATGCTCGGGATTCCGGTAGCGCTCGGGATAAATGATTCGCCGGTGCGTGCCCTGGTGCAGGGAAGCGGAACGGCGTTGCGCATGACGTCCGCGCACTTCCGCAGCGAATATGGGAAGTGCGAGCACTTGCATGGAGAAGTGGGCCGGTATATCCACGAACGGATCCTTCAAATCACACAAACCGCCGCGTGCAACCGCTTTCATCCGATCGAAGCCCGCCTCGCCCGCTGGCTGCTGATGACGCGCGATCGCATGGGAACGAATCACTTTCATCATACGCACGAGCTGCTTGGCAACATGCTGGGCGTGCTGCGGGTTGCCGTTACCAACGCCGCCAGCGCCCTGCAGCAACGCAAGCTCATCAGCTACAGCCGCGGCAAAATCAACATTCTCGACGGGCAAGGCCTCGAAGCGGCCGCTTGCCGGTGTTACCAGATCATCAAGGACATACCCAACGGCGCGCGGGCTTAGCGGCCGCCCTTAGTCGTCATCCGTGGCCGCCCTTAGTAACAGTCTTTTACACCGCGCGTCTGAAGGATGAAGACATCTTCGTCGTCATAGTGCCAGCCGAAGCCGTGCGTGCCTCCCGGTGTGATGAAGAGCTGAACGTGACCCTCTCCCGGAATATCTCGCGTCAGGGCGGTGATGAGTCCGGCGATAGCGGCATCCTGCCGCTCCCCGCACCGGATCACCAACCCGATACCATCCTGCATGAGCCCTCGCACCTCAGCCAAGGTTCGCGGCACCGGGCGCTCGACCAACTTGCCCTGGGAAACAACTAGAATGTCCGCCGCCGGAGTCGGCGCCAGTAGCTTTTCCAGACTGTCCCATCCAAAAATCGGGACCGCTTTGAGCGCGGTAGACGGACTGGCGTACGGTTGCTTACGCAGGTAGTCTTTCACAAACGCATCCACCGTATTCGGCCTCAGCCATTCGTCAAGCATGATCTAAAGCTAGCAATTTGAAAAGCAGTTGGCGAGAAAGGGTCGCGATAAAAGCAGTGGAGACTTATTCTAGAGGCAACCGTCTTCCCGAAGGCCAGCTGGGATTGAATGATCAGAGGCGGGTTGCTCTCTCCAGCCATCTATGGAATAAAGTGGCGAGATGACCATTCGTTTGACAGCCGCTTCCCGCGCCTGCTTGCTCGACAGGACCAACCCCGGCTCTCTCGTCCACGACGCGCTTCTTGGCGCCCCTGTTATCAGAAGGGCCGGCGATCCGGCGGGCGGTTTTTACGAAGTAAACTGCAGCGATACGGATTGCCAGGAGCTGATGACGGTCGCTCAAAAGTTTTGCCCCGAGGCGCTCCAGGAGATCGAAGCGGAAATCGGCCGGCAAAGCCGCAGCTAGCCACGCCATCCGAGCCCGCTTACGCATGACGATCGCCGGGCCCCTTCAAATTCAACTCATTGCGCAGGGCGAAGATTTCGGCGCGCAATTCTCGAATCGACCGCGCGCTGGCCAATTCCGCGTCGTCTTGTTCGGCATCGCGCCCGATAAAAAAGCTCGCCAAGCTGGCGGTCATATATCCGAAGACGGCGAAGCCGTAGACCGACAGAAGCAAACATAGCAGCCGTCCTTCGGCGGTTTTGGGCCAATACTCCGAAGCAATCGAGGTGAGCAACATCGCCGTCCACCATAACGCGGCTCCGTAGCTATCCAGCCCGCCGGCTATATCTTTTTCAAACGCATACATGCCGGCGGCTCCGGCCATAGTCACGATGGCGGTGAGCGCAACGACATAGCCCACTCCGCGCCGTTCCATGGCCGCGCCGAGGGCCCGCATGCCGCGGTTCATCGAGGTCACGACCCGAACCAAGCGCAGGCCGCGCGCAACTCGCGCAACCCGCAATATTCTGATCGCCTGAAAAACCCTGAAGACCCGCAGCGCCGGTATGAGCAGCGCAATGACCGTCAACCAGCTATTTTTCAGAAACGGGATTTTGCGCGGAGCAAGCGTAAGCCTGACGGCAAATTCAATAATGAAGGTGAGCCAGATCAGCCGGCCGACAAGTTCGAGAAAACGGCTCATCCCCCAGGACAGTTCAACAACTAACAATGCCAGCCAGACAAAGCCAAGCACGATCATCGGGATCTCTAACCAGCTTTCCAGTTGCTCCAGAGCTTGGGTGCGCTCGCTTTCAAAAGTCTGCTCTGTTTGATTCTCATGGGCTTGCATTTTAATCCTCTCGTCAGTGTTGGAGTGGCGTTCAGAGTAAAGGTAGTGAAAAAAGTTCGGCAGGTAAAACGGTCCGCCGAAGAGATGAGCCGGTCAAGAATTGTAGTGTCAGACTCCTACAACTCGACTTTCTGTTGTGGACGCCCGCAGGATGTATTTAGGAGGAAAGATGTTGACTAGCTCAGCCTTCTGAGGCTGCAGCCTCTCCTGACCGGCTTGAAGGACGAATGAGAAATTGCATAACGAGGTAAGCGTGGCGGCCGAGGATGCCGAGGGGCGAAAGAAACTCGCCGGCTATATGCTGCGCGCCCCGCTGTCCTTGCAGAAGATGACCTACGACGCGGCCACGGGCACCGTGATCTACCGCTCGAAGATGCACGCCGGCTTGAAGCGCAACTTTCAGGTCATGCCGGGCGCCG
>DASWHT010000375.1:0-2917 GCA_036398075.1 Binatia bacterium
GAAGGCTGGAAGTTTCGCGTCGGCGTCTGCCATGCCGTCGGCATGAGAAGCATTTTGAATCTGATTTACTCGGTTTCGCCGAAACATACGGACCAATACTACGCCGAGCGCGCCCGCCAGGCGGCGTCGCTGAAACCATATCGCCTTTGCCTAAAAGATCCCGGCGGGCTTTTGACGCCCGAGCGCATGGAGACGCTGGTGCCGATAATCTACAAAAACGCCAACGGCATCCCGGTCGAGCTGCATACCCACTGCACCACGGGACTCGGTCCGCTTTGCTGCATTAAAGGCATGGAACTGGGGATGCGCAATATCAACACCGCGCTGCCGCCGCTGGCGGACGACACTTCCAACCCGTCCCTGTTCAACGTCGCTAAAAACGCCCGCGCTTTGGGCTACGCCACCGCCATCGACGAAGCGGTCTTGCAGCCTGTCTCTCGGCACTTTACGGCCATCGCTAGGCGCGAAGGCTTCACCATCGGTCAGCCGGTGGAGTACGACTACACCCAATACCAGCATCAGGTTCCCGGCGGCATGCTGTCCAACCTGCGCTTTCAACTGCGCAAGGTTGGCCTGGAGCACAAGTTTTTCGAAGCGCTCGAAGAAAGTATCCGGGTGCGCGAAGAGTTCGGCTATCCGATCATGGTCACGCCGCTGTCGCAGTTCGTCGGCAGCCAGGCGGCCATAAATGTAATTGTCGGCGAACGTTACAAAGAGGTCACCGATCAAGTGATCAAATTCGCGCTGGGGCATGCGGGAGCCGAGGGCGCTCGCGATATGCTCGCCAATGTCAAAGACAAGATTCTCGACCGTCCGCGGGCGAAGGAATGGATGGAGTGGCGGCCCGATGAACCGAGCGCCGGCGAGATGCGCAAGCGGCTCAACGCGGAAGGCACTTCCGACGAGGAGTTGCTGCTCCGCTGGATCGTCGGCAAGGAAGATATCGACGCCATGCGCGCTAATCCGCGGCCCGTCGAATATTTCAATCCGGAGCAACCGTTGGTTAATTTGCTGCAAGAGCTTTCCAAGCGCACCAGAAACCGGCAGATTCACGTCCAGACACCGGAATTTTCGGTGAAACTCGGGCGTCGCGCCTGAGCGCGACGCTCCGTTCAAAAGTTCAAGTTTCAAGGGTTCAAGGGTTCAAGGGTTCAAGGCCAGAAATTCGGAATGGAAGATTCCGTCTACAACGGTAGCAAAGTTAGATCGGCGCGACATCGCGAACTGCGAGCGAGAAACCTGAACTAGCTTTCGGGTCACCTTGAACTTTGAACATTGAACCTTGAACAATCTTCGCTGCGGTGCAATAAGGAAAGAAATTTCACGAGGAGGACATCTCTAATGGCCAAGGATATCGTCGCAATCGACGTTCACATTCATCTATCCGACGAAGTAACGCAAAAAGCTAAAGGCGACCGGACGGCGCAGATGGCGCGCTACTTCGGCCGCGAGCGCCCGCCTGTTTCCATCGATGCGCTGGCCGACCAATACCGCGCGCGCAAAATGATGGCGGTACTGATGAACAGTCGGGACGAGACTGTAACCGGCCTTGCGCCGGTGCCCAACGATCACGTGGCCAGCGCGGTAAATAAACATCCCGATGTCTTCCTCGCCTTCGGCGCCATCGACCCCTGGACCGGCAGACTGGCGCTCGATGAAATAAAGCGCTGTAAAGACCTGGGGCTCCACGGCATCGGCGAGTTGAATCCGGCGCGCCAGCACTTTTTCGCCAACGACGTGCGCTTCTATCCGCTGTGGGAACAATGCGCCAAGCTCAATCTGCCGATCCTATTTCATGGCGGCATGGCGGCGGCCGGCGCCGGGACACCCGGCGGCATGGGCATCAAGCTAAAATACAGCCAGCCCATCGCGCTGGACGAAGTGGCCGCCGACTTTCCGGAATTGAAGATCATCAGCGCCCATCCGACCTGGCCGTGGACCGCCGAGAGCTTGGCCATCGCCCGCCATAAGTCCAATTATTATATCGATCTGTCCGGCTGGGCGCCGAAATATTTCCCCGCGGAACTGCTGCACAACATCAACACCCTGCTCCAAGACAAGGCCATGTTCGGCTCCGATTGGCCGGGCATCACCGCGGATCGCTGGGTGGAGGAATTCCAGCAGTGCAACATCAAACCGGAAGTGCGCAAGAAAATCATGCTCGACAACGCCAAGAAGTTTTTCGGCCTAGAATTTTAGAGATTAGAGAAGATTACGATTCGCCACGAAGGACCTAGCGCGGCAAAGCCGCAACCAAAAGGGAGAAGAGATTTAACCACAAAGAGCACAAAGGTCACAAATCATGGGACGGCTATAGCCGTCCCCTTCGGATGATCTAACCGCAAAGGCCTGTCCTGAGCGAAGTCGAAGGAACGCAAAGGACGCAAAAATGTTATCTTGCGCGCTTCGCGCCCTATGTGTCCTTTGTGCCCTTTGTGGTTAATTTTCTTGAATTCGTTCTTCGTGCCTTCGTGGTGAGTCTTATCAGCAGATTTCATCAGCGACTATGGACGGGATCAGATTCGTCGACACGACGATCCGCGACGGCCATCAGAGCTTGTGGGCGGAAAACATGACCACGGGCATGATGCTTCCGGTCGCCGACGCGCTGGATCGAGCGGGCTTCGATGCCATCGAGCTGATTTCCAGCTCGCACTTGAAAAAATGCGTGCGCGAGCTCAAGGAAGACCCGTGGGCGCGGGTGAAATTGGTCAGACAGCGCATCACGCGCACACCGCTCCGTCTGAACGCGGGACGCTTCAGCGCCTTCGACCTTACACCGCGCTCGATGTACCGCCTTTTCATGGAACGCATGGCCGCCAACGGCATCCGCGAGGCGCGCATCTCGGAGGAGTGGAACGAGCTCGAAGGCTGGACTTGGAAGACGCAAGTCGCGCGCGAGGTCGGCATCAATCCG
>DASWHT010000376.1:0-10585 GCA_036398075.1 Binatia bacterium
GGCCTCATTATTCAGGCCAAGCAAGTCGGTCACGCTTTTTGATACGGAAATGATTTCCAGCGACGGCTTGGCTTCAAAGATCACACAGGGGGAAAAATCTGAATTATCATTTGATCGCTCCCCCCTGCCCGCCTCTGATTCCATTACGGATGGAGAAACAGGATTCGCTGTTTCCCATGATCCCGCTGTGACCTCGGCGGCACGACGCCCTTGCGGCCGCCCTCGGTAATTAGGCATCACTACCGTTTATCCTCGTGTATCGAATAATCGATTCTTGCGTCAAAAAGCGATCACACATTGCCATACGAAATCATTTGGAGTCAAGGATTTGTTATCAAAGTGTACAACTTTCCAGATACGCGGACCACTATAATGACGATATTATCAGATCCACTAAATCTAAGGAAACTGCACTGGTTTCAAAGTTGCTTAAATTCATTCCCCCTACCCATTATCGGCCATTTGTATCATTCACTTACTTTGCTGCGGGAACACCCGCCCGATCCAAGATTGGTCCTATGCAACTATTGGCTTTTTTAGGAAATTCCCGTAAGTATAGGTAACTATCTCACGGAGAACCTCGCCCCTGATAGCAAAGCGTGCTTTGCAGTTAAACGATTTACAAACCGCGATGAATCGTATTGCGAATTCGGCTTGCGAAATTCTTACCGGCTGGGATCATACCAAATTGCCTACAATCGTAATCATTTTTGCCAATTCAGGTGTAATTACCTGAAAACCGCCGGGGCAGATCGGTTAGAACGGGATAATTTGAGAGTTTTGCAGACAGTTTGAATGGCACTCGAATTGCGGTAAAGTGGCACTGATCGGATTTCGTAAGATTAGGTTACATCGTAGAAGGGAAACTTGGCGAGAAAAATTCAACGGCGGACTGGGTCGGAAGGACCAAGCGCGACGTGGAAGCAAATCCAAGACACGTTGAGGGAAGCCTGATGCAATCTAACTTCGGCCAAATTTATTATTTTTGCCGCCGTTAACCGTATTAGCGAGAGGTGCCTAGCACGTGAAACCAAAAATTCTGCTTGTGGATGACGAAGAGCAACTGCTCGCCCAAATGCGCTGGGTCCTGGATGCGGATTATGAAATTCTTACCGCAACCAACGAGCGTGACGCGCTAAACGCGTTCGCGGCGGAACGGCCTTCGGTGGCCGTAGTCGACTTGTCCCTGAACCGGGCGAGCCCACTGGACTTGGGCGGCTTACGCTTGATCGAGAAGTTTCTCGAGCAGGATCCCGCTACCCGAATTATCGTCGTCACCGGCATTGAGGACGACTCCAACGCGCTGCAAGCCGTACGCCTGGGGGCCTATGACTACTATTCGAAACCTATCCGTCTCGCCGATCTCAAGGTCATGATCCAACGCGCCGTCGAGGTCCACCGAATTCATCAACGGCTGAATAGTATTCAAGCTGGAGCCAATAGGACGCTCGAGAACCAAGTTCAGTCGGGACCGTTACCGCTGCTTAACGGTCCCGGCCGGGAAATCGAATCGATTGGCAACGAGGTCAATCTTAAGCTCGCCAAAAGGGCGATTGAGTTGGAGTTCGTCAAAAAAGCGCTCGCAAAAAACAACGGCATTGTAAGCCGCGCTGCCAGAGAGCTCGGAATTAGCCGCGTCAACCTCTATGAGCTCATCGAAAAGCACAACATAGGAATCAATGAGTTTAAGGCAAATAGGCCGCGCACCATACGACACAACACCCCGGAGGCATGAGTCGATGGAACCACTGAAACAAAAACTCGAAGGGCGCAATGCGACGGCGGCCGTTATCGGCCTGGGCTACGTAGGGTTGCCGCTAGCGATGGAAATCGCGGCTGCGGGATTCAAAGTCGTCGGCATCGATCTCGACCGGAGCAAAATTGCCGACCTTAGGGAAGGAAAATCTTATATATTGGACGTGCCGTCGGCTACCGTCGCCGATGCGGTGAAAGCTGGCAGGTTCACGCCGACGACCGATTTCAGCGCGCTCCGCGACGTGGACACCGTTAGTATCTGCGTGCCGACTCCTCTCAGTAAAAGCCGCGACCCCGATATTTCGTTTATTCTCGCCGCGACGGAGGAAATTCGAAAGTATCTGCACAAGGACCAGCTCATCGTGCTGGAGAGCACGACTTATCCGGGCACCACCGAGGAATTGATTCTGCCGGAACTTGAGGCGGCCGGCCTGCGCGCCGGCAGCGATTTTTTTCTCGCCTTTTCACCAGAACGGATAGACCCTGGAAACGCGTCGTTCACTACCCACAACACGCCAAAAATCGTCGGCGGCATTACCCGGAACTGCGGCGAAATGGCGCATATTTTCTACTCGCAATTTATCGAGCGGGTGATTCCCGTTAGTAGCAGCAAGTGCGCCGAAATGGTGAAGCTTTTGGAGAACACCTTCCGCAGCATCAATATCGGCATGATTAACGAAATGGCCTTGATGTGCGATCTGCTTGGCGTCGACGTGTACGAGGTGATTGACGCGGCGGCGACCAAGCCATTCGGGTTCAGCCCGTTTTATCCCGGCCCCGGCCTTGGCGGCCACTGTATCCCTATCGATCCACATTACCTTGCCTGGAAGCTCAAGGCGCTCAATTTTCAGGCGCGATTCATCGGCCTGGCCGCAGAGATCAACGGCATGATGCCAGCGGTAGTAAACAGCATGGTCGCCGACGGGCTCAACCAACATTCGAAAAGCATCCGAGGGTCAAAAATCACGATCCTCGGCGTCGCTTACAAAAAAAACGTCAGCGACTGCCGGGAATCGCCGGCACTGGATGTCATGCGCCTCCTTAGCCAAAAAGGCGCTGTGCTTTCCTACAACGATCCGTTTGTGCCAAGTATGCGTTTGAACGGGGAGGTTCTCCGATCGGTGGAGTTGTCGCCCGAGTCAATCGCAAACCAGGACTGTCTCATCATTCTCACCGACCACAGCATCTACGACTTCCGAGCAATCATCGCGTCGGCAAAATTAGTGATCGATACCCGAAACGCCACCAAGGGATTCGATGAATTCAAGGACCGAATCATCAAACTCGGCGCCGGCAACAAAGCCGCCGTAGCCGCTCACCACGAAGACGAGCATGACATGGGCGGGCCGGCCCAACTCAGGCATTAGTCCGTGTCTTATTCGGTAAATTTCGCTTAACCTTCCGTCAAGAAACCATCGAGCGGAGGACGGCCTGAGCTACACAGGCCACCCGCCGCGCCGTGAGTTTTTAGTTTCTTACCGCGCGATGAGATCGGGCCGCGGTCAACCGGCTTCTTCGCGAACATCGCTTTCGGCGCGATCACTACGCGGATGAATTGGCGGCGCGCTACTTACCGTGGCAGCGCTTGTACTTTTTGCCGCTGCCGCAGGGGCAGGGATCGTTGCGGCCGATTTTTTCACCTTCGCGTTTTACAGGCGTGGCCCGGCCGGCATCCAGATTTTCACCGCCGTGACTGAGAACCATTCTTTGCGGGCGGGCTTGCCGTACTTCTAGTTCCTGAGCGGCGCTCTCGCGCGCGATTTCTACCGTGAAAAGCTTTTGCACGACGTCTTCCTGGATGCGGTGGGCCATTTCCTCAAACATGTCAAAGCCCTCTTTTTGGTATTCCTGGAGAGGGTTTTTCTGCCCATATCCGCGCAGGCCGATGCCCTCCTTCAGATGGTCCATATTGAGTAGATGGTCCTTCCAGAGGCCGTCGATGGTTTGGAGCATGATGATCTTTTCCAGCTGGCGGAGCATCGGCGCCGTAAAACGTTTCTCTTTATCTTCGTAAGCCTGGTTGATTCTTTCCATCGCCAGTTCCGTCATAGCATTCAGCTTTAACCCCTCCACCGCTTCGGGTAATGGATCGAAACGCAAATTGAACTGGTGCAACAATCCTTCGCGCAGCCCGTTCCAATCCCAGTCCGAAGCGTGGTCGTCCCCTTCAGCGTAACGCGACACCACTTCGGCGGCGAGGCCTGCGGCCATGTCCAACACCTCCGCCTTCAGCGTCTCGCCCTTGAGCACTTCGCGCCTTTGATTGTAAATGACCTCCCGCTGCTTATTGAGCACATCGTCGTACTCCAGCAGGTGCTTGCGGATATCGAAGTTATGCGCCTCGACCTTCTTTTGGGCGTTTTCTATGGCCCGCGTCACTAAGCCGTGCTCGATGGGTTCTCCTTCTTCCATGCCCAACCGGCCCATGATCCCCTGAATCCGGTCGGCGCCGAAAATGCGCATCAAGTCATCTTCTAAGGAGAGATAAAATCGCGATGAACCAGGATCGCCTTGGCGTCCCGCCCGTCCGCGCAACTGGTTATCGATGCGCCGGCTCTCGTGGCGTTCCGTGCCGAGAATATGCAAACCGCCCGCGGCGATCACCCGGTCATGTTCCGCGGCACAAACCTCGTTGTAGCGCGCCAGAATCTCATGGAAACGGTGGCGGTACTCATCCGGCGCCTTTTCCAACTGCTCCCGGATTTCTTCCACGACGCGTAGATAATCTTGCCGTTTGGTTTCGTAGGTTAGCTGCGCTTCCTGCACCGCCGCTTCATAGGGCTCGCGGACTTCATCGCAGCGCACTTCCGCTTCTTCGAACGCGCGGTGAACGGTCTCATATTCCCGCGCCAACGGCGCAAGTTCTCCTTCGGCGAGCTGCTCCAAAGTCCTTTCAAACTCCAAATCGATCAAGCGCTGCTCGTAATTGCGCCGCTGGTCGTCGAGGGCTTCGACCAAGTCCTTGCGCTCGCCATTTTTCTTCTGCCAGCGGTCAATCAACGCACCGAACTTTTGGCGCGCATCATCGAAGTCATCGTCCTCATCACCGCCGTTCGATTCCAACAGCGATCCTTCGAACTCTTCCTTCGCTCTAAGATATCCACCGGGAATCTGCTGCATGCCGTGCAGCGCTTCGATCAGTTCGGTGGACGAAAGGTCTTCGTAACGTTGCCGCGCCTCACGGAATGGCGAAACGCCGCGAATCTCCTTCTGGAGTTCCGTGGAGCGCTTGAGGGCGTCGTTGCGCTGCTGCTGATAGATCTCGCCCTCTGTCAGATAGCGCTTTTCCGCCTTCTGGATATCTTCCTCGTATTTTTCGCGCAATTCCCGGAGCGCGTCTTCGTAGCGCGCCGCGCCTTGCGCGGGCAATTTGGTCGCCCGGCTGATCCACTCATTCTCCATGTCCGAGCGGGCCAAAAATTCAGGGTTCCCGCCCAAAAGGATATCTGTTCCCCGGCCGGCCATGTTGGTGGCGATGGTTACGGCGCCGAAACGTCCCGCCTGCGCGATGATCGATGCCTCGGCCTCATGGTTGACGGCGTTAAGAACGTTGTGTTTGATCCCTTTCTTCTTGAGCAAGCGCGAGAGTTTCTCCGATTTCGCCACCGACGTGGTGCCCACCAGGATCGGCTGGCCCTTCGTATTGCGCTCCTCTATCTCGTTCACCACCGCATCGAATTTTTCCCCCTCCGTTCGATAAACCACATCAGCGTTATCCACACGGATCATATCGCGATGGGTCGGCACGACGACGACGTCGAGCTTGTAAATTTTCTTGAACTCCGGCGCCTCGGTGTCCGCCGTGCCGGTCATGCCGCCAAGCTTTTTGTACATGCGGAAATAATTCTGGATCGTGATCGTCGCCAGCGTCTGGTTTTCTTCGCGGATGCGCACGCGCTCCTTGGCCTCCACCGCCTGGTGCAGGCCATCGGACCAGCGCCTTCCCGGCATCAAGCGCCCGGTAAATTCATCGACGATGAGCACTTCACCGTCCTTGATGACGTAATCGACGTCGCGCTTAAAGATAGCGTGGGCCTTGAGCGCCTGCTGTACATGGTGCAGTGTGTCGATCTGCCGCGGATCGTAGAGGTTGTGCACGCCGAGCAACCGTTCCACCTTCGCGACGCCCGTTTCCGTCAGGGTTACCGCGCGGCTCTTTTCATCAACGGTGTAATCACCCTGTTTCTCGATGGCGGCGCGATCTTCCTGGTTGGGATCGCCCTGGATAACCGCGCCGCGCTGCAATTTCGGGATAATGCGGTCAATGTTGTAATACTTGTCCGTGGATTCCTCCGCCGGTCCGGAGATGATCAGCGGCGTTCTCGCTTCGTCGATCAGAATATTATCTACCTCGTCCACGACGGCAAAATTAAGCTCCCGCTGGACGTAATCCTCGATGGAGAACTTCATGTTGTCGCGCAAGTAGTCGAACCCGAACTCGTTATTGGTGCCGTAAGTAATATCGGCGCGGTAGGCCTCTTGCCGCGATATTGGACGCAGATTGAGATAGCGGTAATCCTTTGTGATATAAGTGGGGTCGAAAAGATAGCTCACCTCGTGCACGATGGAGGCCACCGACACTCCCAATTTGTGATAAATCGGCCCCATCCACTGCACGTCGCGCCGGGCGAGATAATCGTTGACCGTAATCAAATGGACGCCGCGGCCGGTGAGGGTGTTGAGATATAACGGCAAGGTCGCGACCAGCGTCTTACCCTCCCCCGTGCGCATCTCAGCGATGGTGCCGCCGTGTAGGACTGCCCCGCCGATCAGCTGCACGTCGAAATGGCGCAACTCGATGGTGCGGCGCGACGCTTCGCGCACCGCCGCAAACGCTTCCGGCAACAGTTCGTCCAAGACATTCGCTTCAGCCTGGCGCAGCTGCTTGTCCAATTCCGCCACACGCTCTTGGTGCTCCTCACGCTGCTCCGCCTCCAACGATGCGAACCCCGCCTCCGCCTCCCCAAGCTCCTTACGCACCGCGGCGGTGGACTCCTGAAGTCGGTTCTTGAACTGCTCGGTCTTGGCCCTAAGCTCGTCATCCGTGAGCTTTTGATATTCCGGTTCGAGCGCATTGACCAGCTCCACCAAAGGACGAAGCCGTTTAATTTCGCGCTCGTTCTTGGTCCCGACGACTTTCTTTATCCAGCTCAACATTTTTTAAATATCGACTCCGCGCCGGCTGCCACGCCGCCGCTCTTTTTAAAATACACGATTTCGCCGACCTATGACAACATTATAAAGCAGGCGAATCGACTCATTCAACGCTCGATACGGACCGCTGATTCGACTTTTTCGCCGAGAAACCTCTGGCCGACTTTGACGAAGCGATCGGGCGCGTCGGTAACAAAGAAACCATGAGCGCCTTTGCCTTTTTTGCGCGCCAGGGATCGCCGCTTAAGTAGCGCGGCCACTTCGATGGCAATCTCTTCAGCCGAATCCACCAACCGCATCGTTTTGCCCATGAATCCGCGAATCGCCTTTTTTAGCAATGGGTAGTGCGTACAACCAAGGATCAGCGTATCGATACCGCTCTGCTTGAGGCTGCCCAGATAGTTCTTCACGGTCAGCTCCACCACGGCGTTGTCGGTCCAGCCTTCCTCTACCAACGGGACGAATAACGGGCACGCTCGGCTGTAGACCTCGATGGCGGAATCGGCGGCTTTCAACGCTCGCGTATAGGCGCCGCTCTGGATCGTGGCGTCCGTACCGATGACGCCGATTTTCCTATTCCTCGTGCTTTTGACGGCGCGCCTTACGCCGGGCTCGATGACGCCGATCACCGGGACCGCAAAACGCTCGCGCAAGCCGCCAAGAGCGATAGCCGTTGACGTGTTGCATGCCACGACGAGGAGTTTGACGTCCTTTTCGACGAGGAATTCGCCGTTCTCGAAAGAGTATCGCAAAACGGTTTCAACGGACTTGGTGCCGTAGGGCGCGCGCGCGGTGTCGCCCAGATAGACCGTATTTTCCCTGGGTAGCGCCTCGATAATCTTGTGCAGGACCGTAAGTCCGCCGATGCCCGAGTCAAAGACGCCGATGGCGCTATCGCGATTGGCCATGTAAGACCGCTAATGGGCCGGCGCCAACTGCAAGCCCAGCTCTTTTTCACAGCTCGGGGCATAACCGAATACCTGCTGCCAAACTTCCCGGGACTCCATGCAAAGGTATACTTTGACCGTCGGCGCGGCCCGGCGAATCCAGCCGAACATTGTCCGGTACATGGCGACGCGCAACGGCTGGAAGTAACGCAGCTTGCCATCGGGACAAAGCACCTGTTCACCGGTGATCAGTGACGAACGGGGAAAGCGCTCGCGCATGATTCGCTTCAAGTCCGGCGTGATGCGCACGACGCCCAAGCTGAGCCACGCAATACGCCGCCAGTCGACAGCGGCGAACAACTGCTCCAGCATATCCTGGTAATCTCTCTCCCAGCCGGGATACTCGATCATGGGGTCGAAATGAAATCCCAGACGGTAGCCGGCCTCCTGGCAGCGCCACGCGGCGCGCAAGCGCTCGTGGAGAGTGGCTGTCCCCTGTTCATGGAGATCGATAACCCGCTCCGGGTTCATTGACCAGGCGACTACGACCCGGTCTTTGGGATCGAGCGACAACAGCTCATCGACGCAGTCGCTCTTGGTTTTCAACTCCAGCAGCGTGTTGGGCTGCTCGGCGAAAAACGGAACGATTTCCCGGCTGAAGCCGATGTAGGGGTCGAGGGCGAGACTATCGGTGATCTCGCCTGTGCCGATGCGAAAAAAGAAGCGGCGATGTTTGGACAACAACTCGTCGGCCTCGCGCAGCAGATCCCCGGTGTTGCTGAACACTGTCAATGCCGGGTTGCCGCTCAGATACTCTTGCAGATAGCAGTAGCTGCAATCCATCGTGCAATTACTGGCGAAATTGATGACGAAGTAGTTGCAACAAACCTGGCCGTCGCTGCCGGGGCACTTTTTTAGAAACTCGCCCTTGTGCGCCGCGACGAAAAGTCTTTTTTTGGCCGCTCCGAAAGAAGCTTCGCCGGGCCGCCGACGCCCGTTGGCCGCCACGCCGTCGTCAAGTATCTTAAACGGCACTTCGGGCAACCTTTGGCGCAGCCGTTGAAACATGGGGCTTGCCACGGAAGCGCGCTCAACGACGATTTCTTCGGGATGGAAACAGTACATGGGTTCTCAACCGCCTGTCTTCGTATCCGCCCCGGTGCCGGCCAATAACGCGAAAGCTTCTCTGACCGGTTGTTGATCGGCGGCATCGGCCAACTTGGCGGCGAGTTTTTTTAGTTCTTGTTGGCTCGACGCGCTGAACTCAACTCGCAGCCGGCCGCCCTCGAGACCGATCGGCGCGGAGAGTGTGATCTCAGGCGGCAATTTCAGCGCGGCAATGCGCGCCCTGAGCGCGTCCTCGGTCTGGGCGAGCCGCGGGAATCTTTGCCGTCTCACCTCTTCCTTAATGCGCTTGAGCTTGTCGGCGCGGCCCAAGCGCGGGTCGGTTTGGATAGCCGCGATGACTCGGCCCGCCAGGATCGTGTCGATGGCGCGGCCATCGCGCAGCGCGATCTCTTCGAGCCAGTCCATTAGATCGCGCAAATGGTTTTCACCGATCTTGAGCACCAGGGCGAGCCGGCACAGCGCGGCGCTAGCCGGCGGTTCCCAGCCCAACCAGCGCGCGAGGGTCCGCGGGTGAAATCCCCGCGCCTTGGCGTACTCCCGAACTTGGTCCTGCATTATTTACCGGCTCCAAAATGGACTGGTCAAACTCATCCCGGATTGCTTCAAAGGCCAGCGCATCGCCATCACGGCCCCGTTTTCTCGCGCCCGCAGCGAGAACGGAAACCCTGCGCTCTAACTCGGCGAGCACCCACTGGCGGCGCTCGCCTGCGAGACCGCAGCGCAATAGTTTTTGCAGCGACGCGACGCGAAAGCGGTCCATGCCCCACACGGAATGTGAAAGCTGGTCTATATGCCCACCCCGTTTGACGACCAGCGCTCGCGCCAACAACGGCACCGTATGATCGACGGCGATGCGCAGCCAGAGATCGTAGTCTTCACACACCGGCAGCGCTTCATCGAATCCGCCGGCCTTGTGAAACAACGCGCGCGTGATCATGACCGCCGAAGGGCTCACCAGGCAGAGTTCGAGACTGCGCTTAAAAATATCGCCGGAGGGTTTGCGATGCCTGGCTTTGGGATTGACGCGCGCGCCGCGGCGAATCCAGATCTCTTCGGTTTGGCAAATGCCGACTTCGGGATGTTCTTCCATGAACCCCATTTGCGCCGCCAACTTCTCTGGCAGCCATAGATCGTCCGAATCCAAAAAAGCCAAATAACGGCCTTTGGCGGCACTCACTCCCAGATTGCGCGCCGCCGCGACACCACGGCGCGGCTGGCAGATGACCCGAATCGGGGCGCCCAGCCGGCGTAATTTCACTTCAGACTCGTCGGTGGAGCCGTCATCGACGACGATCAGCTCAAAGTCAGTGAAAGTCTGCGCCAGCACCGATTCCACCGCTTCCCGGAGCATGGACCAGCGATTATACGTCGGAATGATGACGCTTACGGAAGGTGACAAGAGCGCTTTGTACCTTTCGCTGATTTCGCGGCCGCGATGAAAACCAACCCTGAGGCAGGGGGAAGCCGCTTAAAGAAAACTTTCCACCTTTTTGAAAAACTGTTCCACCATCATCTTAGTGACGCCGTTGAGCATCCGCTGGCCAATGGCGGCGATCAGCCCACCCACCTGGGCATCGGTGCTGTACTTGAGCAGCGTTTTGCCGTCCAGTTCTTCAAGATCGATGGCCAAATCGCCGCGCATGAAGCCCGGCCCCCCCTGG
>DASWHT010000377.1:0-1960 GCA_036398075.1 Binatia bacterium
CCAGACTTTCCTCTGAGAATCGTTAGGTCGGATGCAGTGTCTTTCCGATATTTGAGAAGACTTCGACCGATGTTTTGCAATCATCGGAAAGCCCGCCCAGCCAAAGACGATGCCCCGCTTTTTGACTCGGGGCGATGGGAGTTGGTCCCCAAGGCGGATTTAATCGGAGAGGGGAAGAGAACATCTAGGGTCGCTACTAACGTGAAAATTATGCGACGACCTTCTGAGACATCACATCGGAACGACCCCGCAGAGTGTTTAAGTGACCGGCAAAACTGCAAGAGTGTGATGGCCCGCTGGTTGACCGCGTGTGTAAAACGCATGTAACAATGCGGAGAGATGTTGGCAAAAAAGAGGAGGTTTCATGGCCCGACTTCCAAAGGCTTACGAGGATTTCAAAAAAGCTTACCCGAAAATTTGGCAAGCTTATGATCGGCTCGGCGCCGCGGTTCATGACAGCGGACCGCTTAGCAAAAAAAGCCGCGAGTTGCTTAAGCTCGCAATGGCTATAGGGGCTCGGCTAGAAGGTGCCGTGCATTCACACGCCCGGAGAGCGATCGAAGCGGGCGCCACGGCTGAAGAGGTCTACCAGGTGGTTCTGCTTGGCGTGACTACCTTGGGTTTCCCGCACACCATCGCGGCGTTAACGTGGGTGAAAGACGATTTGAAAAATGACCGACGCGCCGAGACAAAACGCAAGAATGCCTAAAGTACTTTGAGCATTAATTCAAATCGGCACAGACTCTTTCTGATCGCCCTAGCCGGGATTTCACTTCTGACGGGGCTCTGGGCGGGCCTGGCTCGAATGAGCTGGCTACTGCCGATACCCAACAGCCAATTCGTGCTCGTCCACGGGCCGCTGATGGTGGTAGGGTTTCTCGGCACGCTGATCGGTCTCGAAAGGGCCGTAGCCTTAAAGCGCTGGTGGGCGTACGGCATCCCGGTCTTGTCCGGCGCGAGCGCGCTGTCGGCGCTGCTTGCGGCGCCGCCCCAATTGGCCGCGTCACTGGCGGCCGTGGCCAGCATACTTATGGTTGCGGTGTTCATCACGCTTTATCGCCAATACCCCTCCGAGCATTTCATCGTTATGGCGCTGAGCGGTCTTGGCTGGTTCGTCGGCAACGCGCGGTGGTTCATGGAGGGGGCGGGATTCGTCTTCGTACCCTGGTGGGTGGGATTTCTGGTGCTCATGATCGCCGGAGAAAGATTGGAGCTGTCGCGACTCAGGCGACCTACGCCGTTGATTCGTGGCGCGTTCCACGCCAGCGTCGCAGTCATACTCATCGGACTTGGCTACTCGTTTTTTGACTTTCCTACAGCCCTTCGGCTAGCCGGAGTCGGGCTGCTTCTGCTCGCGCTGTGGCTGCTGCGTTATGACCTGGTATGGCAGAGCGCCCGGCAAGCCGGCTTGCCGCGTTTCATGGCGATCTGTCTGATCGCCGGATATGTGTGGCTGGCGGCGGGAGGAATTCTGTGGATCGGCTTCGCGCAATTTTTCAGCGCCGGACTAACTTACGACGCCATGTTGCACGCGATCTTCCTGGGCTTCGTCTTCTCGATGATCTTTGCTCACGCGCCGATCATATTGCCTACGATCACAGGTCTGAGATTGCCGTTTCAAAAGGTTTTTTATCTGCACGCCGGTTTGTTGCATTTATCCCTTCTTTTGCGAATTGCGAGCGATCTTACACAATCGCTTTGGTTGCAACGATGGGGTGGTTTGCTCAACGCGTTGGCGGTTTTACTTTTCTTGGTCAACAATATTCGCGCGGTTCGGTTGGGTGCGAAGGTCCCTTCAATTCGAAAAATTTGATTCCCGCCGATCGCGCGACCGGTCGGTTTCCTGGAAATAGGAATCCCGCTCGGTCTAAATCTTATTCCTAGCAAAAACCGAAAGCGGTTTGGTTGAAAAATTCGGCCTTAGTTAGCGCGCCGCTTGCGTGTAAACATCCCTGGCCCA
>DASWHT010000378.1:0-26440 GCA_036398075.1 Binatia bacterium
TGTTTTCTGTCTTTGCGCCTCGGCAGCGTCAGCGGCTGAGAGTAAGAAAGCCCCGACACTGGCCGAGCTGGTTAAAGGTGCTAAGAATGAAACTAGCCTCAAAGCCCAGTGGGGCGCGGATACTTTGGATGGAGGTCCGGGGTTAGAGAAAATAGTGGCCGCCATGAACAAGAAATACGGTCTGAAGATCAAACCTTCGTTCACGCCGGGCCCAAATATGCAGGGTATGATGGGTAAAATCGCGCGCGAAGCGGCAGCGGGCGAGCCCGCCAGCAGCGATGTATATTTCGGTAATCCACAGTCGATGCTTCAAGCCATGAAGGCTAAGCCTTTGAAGCCGATGAACTGGCAGGCACTTTTAGAGCGGCCTCTTCGGTCCGAAGCCGGGTTTGATCCGATCGTTCCGGGAGATATCGGCATCGCCATGGCTTCTACACTCGTGGGAGTTATCTATAACAGCGACATGGTCAAGGGGGAAGACATCCCGAGTAAGTTGGCGGATGCGCTGAAGCCAAAGTGGAAAGGCAAAATCGCCTCCACGCCTTATGCGGCCGGACTACGGGAGTTCGCCATGCCGGAGCTACTGGGCCGAGAGCCGATAATCGAATACGCCAAGAAGCTGTCCAAACATATCGGCGGTGTGATGCGCTGCGGGGAAATGGATAAAATTACTAGCGGCGAATTTCTGATGCTCGTTCTGGCCTGTGGTGACCAGGAAGTAAACGTTGCCCAAAGACAGGGCATTCCCCTCGGCTACGCGATAATGGACGACGCCACCATCTCGCACACGCGTTATGCTGCTGTCCCGAAGAATTCCCGATCGCCTAATGCCGCGGCGTTGTTCATTGCTTACCTGCACACTGCGGAGGGTCAAAAGCTGATGTGGGACATCGACGGGCTTGACTTTCATCTTTACCCCGAATCCAACCAGAAAAAGAAGCTGGACGCCGCCAGGGCCAGGGGCGCTAAATTTGTTGTCAGCTCGCCGCAATGGCTTAGCAAGAACAAAGACTATCAAAAAACTCAAAATGAGCTCGAAAAGATCCTTCGCGGCGAAACCAATTAGCCCGGTTTATGCATCGCTCCAGGAAACATATCGACAGAGTGTGGTTTCGAAATCAGCCAAATAATTGCGCCTAAGTACTGCACTGACTTGCATTTTCTTTCCTCCGCGTCAGAACCACTATGAATAAACCGGGCCAGTTGATCCTTCAACTCCCGGGCGCGGAGAAAGAGTTCGTCTCCGCGCCCGGGCAATCAGAACCGGCCAGCATTGGTAGGACTGTTGAGATGCGCAGCTCACCGAACCGCTGATCAATTCTCAGCGGGAGGACTATGCCGCTTTCCGAGTCGATAAATACGGGCCGCGGTGTCGTGAAATAGCGCCGCGCGTTCGCTCTCGGAATAGTTCGCCGTAATCCGTTTGAAGGCGTTCCACACCACTACGTAGGAATTGGCCCGCTTTTCCACTGGAAAATTGCTCTCGAACATGCAACGGTCAACGCCGAACTTTTCGATGCATAGCTCAATGTAAGGTTTTAGCGTCGCCGCGAGCTCCGTGGAAGACGGCGGCGCAACGCGCTCATGCCAATCGAAACCCGACCGTTCTGACCCAAGCCCGCCCAACTTCACCGCCACGTTAGGACAAGCGGCTACTCGCAGAACGCCCTCGCGCCAGGCCTCGAAGACTTCGGCGCGTTTAGCCGCATAGGGGCCGACGCCGAGGGGCGCTCCTATATGATTCAGGATGATGCTGACAGCCGGAAAGGCCCGCGCCAATTCGGCTAGTTCCGCAAGCTGCGGATGATAAAGCCAGGCGTCGTAGCTTAATTTGTAGCGCCCAAGGCACGCAAAGCCGCAGCGAAACGAACTCTCCGACAAAAATCCGCGCGGCGCTTCGTTGCGCAGCGCACCGCTCGCATCCCAGGTCGTCGATTGGCGAATGCCGCGGAAGCGATCAGGGCTCGCGGCCATATGCGCTTCCAGTACCCCTGCCACCCCATCGCCTAGACCAAGGTCGGCGAAGCCGACGATGGCGGAAGCAACGGCCGTGGCGATGCTCGGGTCCGCCGCGACATGGTTTGCGACCGATTCGAGGAATTCCGTCTCGCCGAGTGGCTTCAGTTCCTCGGGCCCATCCTTGCGATACATCGCCTTGCATTCGATGGCGACCGTCGCTACGACGTTGTGGCCGCAGCCGGCGTCTTGCAGAAAATCGGCCAGCAGATAGCGCTCGCCGGCGCGTTCCCACAAATGATGGTGCGCGTCGCAAATCGGCAATGCCGGTTCAAGCGGAGCCTCGCTAGCAAATTCCGAACTTGGATTCTTCATTGTTGCCACGATGCGCACGGGTGGCAAGGCGCGAAAATGGCCTTCATGGCCACAGAGATCGTCAGCGCAGGCATCGCTATCTGATCCGTTCGACTCCGCCCATGTATGGCCGCAGAGCATCGGGAATCAGAACGCTGCCGTCTTTCTGTTGATAGTTTTCGAGAACCGCCACCACCGTTCTCCCCACGGCTAGGCCGGAGCCATTGAGCGTGTGGACGAAAAGAGGTCTCCCCTTCTTTTCCTTGCGGTACCGTATCTGGGCCCGGCGCGCTTGGAAATCTTCGCAGTTGGAGCAAGAACTGATTTCACGGTAGGCTTTTTGCCCGGGGACCCACACTTCCAAGTCATAGGTTTTCGCGGCGGCAGGGCCCATATCACCGGTGCAGAGCTCGACCACGCGATAAGGCAATTTCAGCCGCTTGAGGACTTCTTCCGCGTTTTGCACCATGCTCTCCAGCTCCTGGTAGGAAGTCTCCGGTTCCGTGAATTTCACCATCTCAACTTTGTTAAACTGATGCTGGCGGATCAGGCCCCGAACGTCTTTGCCGTAAGAACCCGCTTCGCTGCGAAAGCATGGCGTGTGAGCGACATACTTTATCGGCAACTCCTCCCGCTCGATCATCTCATCCCGGTGCAAGTTGGTAAGCGGAACCTCCGCGGTGGGAATAAGAAAGTAGTCTCCCTGAGCGAGGCGAAATAGATCTTCTTCGAACTTAGGAAGCTGGCCGGTGCCGATCAGCGACGCCCGGTTGACGAGCGCCGGCGGCAAGATTTCCTTGTAGCCGTTTTCCTTGGTGTGCAAATCCAGCATGAAATTGATCAACGCCCGCTCGAGTCTCGCGCCGGCGTCCCGGTAAACCACGAATCGGGCGCCGGCGATTTTAGCCGCGCGGACAAAGTCCAGGATGCCCAATTCTTCGCCGATGTCCCAATGGTTCTTGGGTTCAAAATCGAACTCGGGCAGTTCGCCCCAACGGCGGATCTCTTTGTTGTCTTCGGCGCTTTTCCCGATGGCGACGCTTTCGTTGGGCAAATTCGGCAGACTTAGCATGAAGGCTTCAAAACGGGCCTCCATCTCCGCCAGCGGCTTCTCGCTGTTCCTAATCGCTTCACTGACCTCTTCAGCCTCGCCCATCAGTGCCCCGGCATCGGCGCCGGACTTTTTAAGCAGGCCAATTTCTCCGGACAATCGATTCTTTTTTTCCTTGAGTCGCTCTATGTTCGCCAGGGCTTCGCGCCGCTCGTGGTCCACGGCGAGGAACTCGTCCCAATTGATCTCAGCGCCGCGAGTCGCCATTCGCGCTTTAACCTCATCTAGATTCTCCCTCAACAATTTTACGTCTAACACGGCATTCCTCTAAGAGATCTCGAATGCGTTCTGCACATGCTCCACCACGGGTTCAGTTCCCGGCCAGGAAATACCGACGACGTCAAAGCGGGCATCGCGCTCGTGCAGTTTTTTCTGGTGTAAGAAAAGCTGAGCAGCGAGAATCATGCGCCGCTGCTTTCTCGGTGCCACGGCCTCCAACGGGTTGCCGAATCCATGATCGGTGCGCGTTTTCACTTCGACAAAAACGACAACCCGGCGGTCAAGCACGATCAAATCGACTTCGCCGCCGCGGCAGCGATAGTTGCGCTCGACGAGCGCATAGCCCTTTCTCTTTAAATAGCGCTCAGCGATCCTTTCACCCTCCCTGCCGAGCGCCTGTTTAGAATTTTCCACGGTCATCGTTTCCCCGGGAAATCGTCAACCCGGCACAACTCGCGCACCGGCGCAAAGCTGCGGCGGTGTACCGGCGACGGGCCATGACGGCGTAGAGCCTCCAGATGCGCGGCGCTGCCGTATCCCTTGTGGCCGGCGAAACCATACTGCGGATAGGTCGCATCCAATTCGATCATGATTTGGTCCCGGGCTACCTTGGCTATAATGGATGCCGCGGCGATGGAAAGGCAGATCCGGTCGCCCTTGATGATAGCCGTTTGCATTGTCGCCCGTCGGACGACTGCGAACCGGGAATTGAGAATTTCCACCGGAATCGTCTGCTTGCCGTCTATCAGCAAATGGTCCGGCGCTGGCGCGAGAGCCCGGCAAGCCTCAGCCATGGCCATCAGAGTAGCTTTGAGAATGTTGCAGCGGTCGATCTCTTGAGCATCGACGACCCCCAAACCCCAACTGATGGCGTTTGCTTTGATGACCAGTGCGAGGCGCGAGCGTTGTTCGGCCGTAAGGAGCTTGGAATCCCTGATCTCGCAGTCCATAAATCCTCGCGGTAAGACCACCGCCGCTGCCACCACCGGACCCGCCAATGGCCCTCTTCCAGCTTCGTCGATGCCGGCGATCCATTTAAAACCGAGGCCAAAATTTTCTGCCTCTAGGGGCACGAAATCCTGATCGCCATCAGGCCGCGTCGCTCTAACCATCGTGCTTCAGTTGTAACCAAAAGGATACCGCACTGCAAATAAGACCCCGTCCCAAGGAAAATTTCAGTTCAAAATTCCAGGTTCAAGTTTCAAAGCCGAATCGATGTAGAGGCAGGCCTACGTGCCTGCCCTCCGAACGGACAACCAACTGCCCCGACAAATTTTGGCGAAACTGAACCACTGCCGAATAACGGGCCAATTGAATGAGTGGATTGGCATTGCTTTTATGCTATAGTAAAAAGTTCCGATGGCACTCACACGCGAAGAGGTACAACGCGTCGCGTTACTCGCCCGCCTGCGTTTCACCGGTGAAGAAGAAAGCCGGCTCACCGAACAATTGGGCAAGATTCTCGAATATTTTGCCGCTCTGGAGCGGGTGGACACGTCCGGCATCGAGCCTTTGGCCCACGCGCTGGACGTGGTCAATGCCCTGCGCGATGACCGGGTAACCAATGAGCCGAGTACCGAAGCCCTCTTGGCTAATGCGCCGGCGACGGACGGAAACTTCTTTCAGGTTCCCAAAATCATCGAATGAATCCATGCGCTCTTACGCTTCATGAGGCGAGCGAAAAGCTGCGCAAGCGCGAGCTATCGTCTCAAGAACTGACCGCCGCGGTTTTTGCTCAAATCACGAATACCGACGACCGGGTTCATTCCTATATCACGCTTTGCCGCGAGAGTGCCGAGAAGGCGGCCACGAACGCGGACGAACTTTTGCGACAAGGAAACCCAACGTCGCCCCTCACCGGCATTCCCCTCGCCGTCAAGGATAATTTTCTCACCCGCGGCGTCCGCACCACCTGCGCATCGAGGATTCTCGGCGACTTCATGCCGCCCTACGACGCTACCACGATCGCGCGGCTGCGCGCTCAGCGCGCCGTCATCACCGGTAAGTCCAATCTCGACGAATTCGCCATGGGATCTTCCGCGGAAAACTCAGCTTTCTTTGCCACGCGCAATCCTTGGGACTTGGAGCGGGTCCCGGGCGGCTCGTCGGGCGGTTCAGCGGCCGCGGTAGCCGCGGACCAGTGCATCGCGGCCTTGGGCACCGACACCGGCGGCTCGATTCGCCAGCCGGCGGCTTTCTGCGGCGTCGTCGGACTCAAACCGACCTATGGCCGCGTGAGCCGTTACGGCATTATTGCCTTCGCCTCTTCGATGGATCAGGTCGGCCCCATAACCAAAGACGCGCGCGACGCGGCACTGCTGCTCGAAGTCATCGCCGGCCACGATCCCGCGGATTCAACTTCCATAAACCTGCCCGTGCCCAATTACGCGGCGGCGCTTACGGGCGACATCAGAGGACTCCGGATCGGCGTGCCAAAAGAATACTTCGTCTCGGGTATGCAAAAAGAAACCGAGGACGCGGTGCGCGCGGCCGTCGGGCAGTTAGAAAAAAATGGCGCGGTCATCGAAGAAGTTTCTCTGCCGCACACGGAATACGCCGTCGCCGTCTACTACATCGTCGCCACTGCCGAAGCGAGCTCCAATCTGGCGCGCTACGACGGCATGCGTTTCGGCCGTCGCGCCCGCGCGAAAGACTTGACCGAAACATATATGGCAAGCCGCCAGGAAGGCTTCGGCGCCGAAGTCAAACGCCGCATCATGCTAGGTACCTACGCGCTATCAGCGGGCTACTACGATGCCTATTATCTTAAAGCGCAGCAAGTGCGCGCACTGATCAAGAAAGACTTCGACGATGCGTTTCACCGCGTCGACGCCATGATCACGCCGACGGCGCCGACGACGGCGTTCAAGATCGGCGAGAAGACCCAGGACCCGCTACAGATGTATCTGTCGGATGTCTATACCATCTCGATCAATCTGGCCGGGCTGCCCGCGCTTTCCTTACCCTGTGGTTTCGACCCGCGATGTCTCCCCATCGGCCTGCAAATTATCGGCAAGCCGTTTGACGAGGCGACGATTCTCAACCTTGCTTACGCCTACGAACAATCCACCGAATGGCACAAAAGGAAACCTGTGCTATGATAATGCGCAATCGTCGTAGACGGAGATTGGCGGCAGAAACCGCGCCGTTTTCTCTCGTCTGTGTCGCTGTCTGATTTCATGAAATACGACCCCGTCATAGGCCTCGAAGTCCACGCCCAGATGCTCACCGAGTCGAAGATCTTTTGCGGTTGCTCGACCCGGTTCGGCGGCGAGCCCAATGCCAACGCCTGCCCGGTATGCGCCGGCTTTCCCGGCGTATTGCCGGTGTTGAACCAGCGCGCCGTCGAGTTCGCCATGCGCGCCGGCTTGGCCGCCCATTGCGATATCGCCCGCTCCAGCCGTTTGGCGCGGAAAAATTATTTTTATCCTGATCTCCCCAAAGGCTACCAAATCAGCCAGTACGAACTGCCGATTTGCGTCAACGGCTATATCGATATTGAACTGGCAGGCGTGCCCAAGCGCGTGCGGCTCACGCGCATCCACATGGAGGAAGACGCGGGCAAGAATATTCACGATCTGCGCAGCGACGCTAGCCTCGTGGATCTCAACCGGGCCGGCGTGCCGCTCCTGGAGATTGTCAGCGAACCGGATCTCCGCAGCGCGGAAGAGGCCGTGATTTATCTCAAAAGCTTGCGCGCGATCTTGCAGTATTTGGCCATTTGCGACGGCAACATGGAGGAAGGCAGTTTCCGCTGCGACGCCAATGTCTCGGTGCGCCCCCAAGGCAGCGACACTCTGGGGACCAAAGTCGAAATCAAGAATTTAAACTCGTTCAAGGCGCTGGAAAAGGCGATCCTCTACGAGATTCAGCGCCAGAGCGATGCCCTCGCAGAAGGTGGAAAGCTGGTCCAAGAAACCCGGCTCTGGGATGATAACCGCGAGGTCACCCGCTCCATGCGTTCCAAAGAGTCCGCCCACGACTACCGATATTTTCCCGATCCCGATTTGCTTCCCATCGTCATCAACGATGATTGGCTTGCCCGGATCAAAGCGGCGCTGCCGGAATTTCCCGACCTACGACGTGCGCGGTTCATGTCGGACTATAAGCTGCCGGCCTACGACGCGGAGCTGCTTACCGGGAGAAAAGATATCGCGGATTATTTCGAATCGGCTCTGGCGATGCACGAAAACGCCAAAGCCCTCAGCAATTGGATAGTCGGCGATCTGTTTCGGGTTTTGAAGGAACGAAAACTCGACGAGCAACTGACGATCGGCGCGTGGCCGATCCAGCCTGCCCAATTGGCAGAACTGGTAAAACTCATCGATCAAGGCAAGATCAGCGGTAAGATCGCCAAGACTGTCTTCGACGCCTTGCTCGACTCTCCCCGCTCGCCTCAGGAAGTCGTCGCCGAAAAAGGTTTGGAGCAAGTCACCGACACGGGGAGCATCGAAGGCTCCATCGATGCGGTTCTAGCCGCCCATGCCAAGCAGGTTGCGGACTATCGCGGCGGCAACGAGAAAATCTTCGGTTTTTTGGTGGGCCAGATAATGAAGGCAACCCGCGGCAAGGCCAATCCACAGATGGTCAATGAGTTGCTCAAGCGTAGGCTTACCGCCTCCTAGCGTTGAACCCGGAATTTCGCCCGTGGCACTTTCAACCCGCCAAGTTTCGCTGTAGAATTATAACCCCACCAGGGTCTGTTGACATGGCGTTTCTGTTGCCGCTAGGATTCTTTCGATCAGGCCCTGTTCCGAGGGTGACGGCCCGCCGGGGGCAAACGCAAGTGAACGATGTATAAGTTTACCCAAAAATTGAACATCTAAGAGGGAAACCAATCTAGACTTGACAGGGACGATCCATGCAAGGGAACCTTTCGGAAATCAACTTCGACGAAATTCTCTCCTTCGCGACGGGAGGTAAAAAAACCGGCGTCCTCACGCTCTGCCGTGGCAACGAAACTGTCGAGGTTTTTCTTAACGACGGCGATATCGTGCACGCGACCTGTCCCATCGGTGAAGGCGAAAAGGCCATCTACTATCCGGTCACATGGGGCGACGGTACCTTCACCTTACAAGCCAATGGCCCAGCGCCGGTCACAACCGTGCAGAAAAAATCGGGGCAAATATTGGACGACCTGCGAGCCATGAGCCGGGAATGGGAGAGCATTATAGAGGTGATCCCTTCGGGGCAGTGCGTTTTTCAACTCGCTGATTTGGGCGCGGAGCCCAACTGCCCCATCACCATTCCCCATGCCGCGTGGCGTGTGCTGTGCAAAATCGACGGGCGGCGCAGCGTCCAGGAAATTGCCGCGGCGCTTAAAGCACCGTACGCCCAGACGGCCAAAATTCTCTACAATCTATGCAAGTCGGGCCTGGTGGCCCTGGTTTCAACGGCGACTCAGGCGCCGGGAAATATCGTTTCCGCGGGGCTACTCGCCAGAGTGATAGCCCTCCTCACCGACGTCATGGGTCCCATCGCCCCATTCGTAGTGCGCGATCAAATTCGCGCGCTAAGCGAATCCCAGGAAAAATTTCCGCAAGCTAAGCTCGAAGAACTGATCGGACTCGTCAGCCGGGAAGTCTCGGACGCCAAGCTCCGAAGTGAGTTCGAAGCAGCAGTGGTTCGAGAAATTGCCAACTTCAAGAGGTCTTAACTCGAACAAGGCCCGATCTATCAGGAGGATCTATGGCGGAGGAGTCTGTGTCCATGGAAAATACTAAGCTCGTCAAAGCGGCGTCGGGGGCGCGGCGAAAGATGAGCTTGAAATGGAAACTCGGCGCAGCTTCGGGGGGCACGGTCTTGGCCATGGGCGTGGTCGTGCTGAGCATCGTCTACTTTCTCACCGAAGGCGCTCTGCGCAAACAGGTGGATTTCAGATCCTCGGCCATTGCCACGAATCTTAGCGACGCCGCCGCTCCCTACATATCGCGGCGTAGCGTCCTCGAACTAGACTCGCTGGTCGCCAAGTATGGCCGGCTCGAAGGCGTTGCTTATGCCTTCATCCAGGATGGCAAAGGAGAAATTGTCGCGTCGAGCACCCAGCCGTTTTCCGCCGATTTAAAGAATACCCTCAACGACAACCCTCAAGAACGAACCGCGACCTCCAGGTCGCTCACGATCAGAGGCAGGCCCGTTTACGAATCCCGCGCGCCGGTGCTTGAGGGGCAGCTCGGCGCGGTTCGCGTCGGACTATGGGATGACATTATTCAACAGGATGTTCGTAAAACCCTGCTTCCCATAATTCTAGTCACCGCCATTTGTCTCGGCGTGGCGGCCGTATTATCCGTCTTCATTGCCGGTAGTGTGATCAAGCCAATCATCGAATTGGCCGCCGCGGCCGACGCCATGAGTCGCGGCCAGCTTGACGTCCCAATTACCGCTCGCACTGACGATGAAATTGGCGAGTTGGCACGGTCCATCGAGCGAATGCGGGCAAGTTTAAAAGCCGCGATCAACCGGCTCAGCCGAACGCCGTGATGTTTAAGCCCCGCCGTGAACAGGACATTGATGAAAGCAAACAACTTTATCTGGCTGCCAATGCTTGTGTCCGTCGCTAGCGGGTAAAGGGGTCGCTATTTTATTGATTTGAGCTACTTGTGCAATCCACCGGCGTTAAGCCACCGCTCACGCAATCCCGGCCGAGGCGGGACCTCTGATTCATCCGCGGTCCTACCTTGAAGTCCACCAGATTGAAGAATAGCGTCGGTCAATCCGGCATAGCTCTTGGCGATGTCGGAGCTGAAGTCACATGCCTCTATAGGCACTCCCTGGTTGATCGCTGCGACCGCCACCGGATAGTTGTTAGGGAGCATCCAAAATACTTTCATTCCCAGTGCCTTTTCGATGGTTTCAAGATTCATGATCTTGTTGTTCACGTAGCGATTGAGCAGCAAGCGTATTTTGCCGACGTCGACACCCATCCTTTGAAACTGGTCAAACGCTCGACGGGCGCTTCTCAGGGAAGGAACATCCATTTCCGTGAGGAAAAAAATGACATCAGCCTTGTCCAACACCGTCGTTAGCATGTCGTCAAACTCTTTAGGGGTATCGATCACGATATAATCAAAGGCAAGCGCCAGTATGTCGAGGATCTCATCGATGTCGGCGGGCGTGATCCGTCGTGCCACCTCGGCACGAAACGGCTCCGCCAAGACCCGCACCCCAGACGCATGCTTAACCAGGAAATCTTCGCGAAACGTTGGCTCGGCGCCCCGAATGATCTTGACTAGGTCGAGTATCGTATACGACGGATCCAGATTCAAAAAACTAGTAACCGAACCAAACTGCAGAACCAGATCGACCAGGCAAATCAGCTTATCGCGGTCAGCCAAATTCGCGGCAACATTGGTGGCTGCCGTGGTCGTCCCCGCTCCTCCCTTAGTCGATGTAACGGCGATGACTTGCCCGCGTTGCCTAGCCGGGGCGGTTGCGACGCTGATTTTTTTTCGGATTGCGTCGAACACTCTCAGCACCTCTTCGTCGATCAAAGGTTGGGTTAAATACTCTTCCGCACCAACACTCATGGCCCGCAGAATGAGTTCCGGATCGTTGCGCGGGGATGTCATCACCAAATGTACATCGGAAAGCTTGAACCTGATCTCCTCGGCGAGCCGGTAGGCTTTTTCCGGATCTCTTTCGATTTCGATGACGGCAACCGTGTTCCCGCTCGTGTATTTTAAGCGCTCGAAGGCTTCTGAATACGAGAATGCCCTCGCCTCGACTTGGTACCCGTCTTCGCCCGCAAGCTGTCGGCGCACGCAACCAAGCGCGATACTCTCGTCGCCAACCAGGAAAATAGAAGTTTTTATTGCCATTTTTCTATGTCTCATCAAGCTTTCGGCACCGGGCGACGTTGCGCCGGCTCATTGAGCCGAGCCTCCTTTGCCGATGGTCGCTGCTCGCTAAACTTGGACGTCAGTTAAATCGGCAATTTAGCCGTAACCTTCAAGCGCACCGGATTAAAAAGCTCGGCTAACCAGCGTTGCCCCCTGCCAGATCGGCCCGAGTCTCGGCGCACTGCATCCTGGAACACGCCCGGACAAATAGGATTGAGTTGAATTTATTTGCTCACTGCCCGCTAACCGCTGTCAAAACACCATCATTGTGGTGTCACGAAACGCTCGAACGTGCGGCGCCAAGACCACGTGTTTAAATAGCTCCCAAACCGATTAAAGACCGCAAGGGACCATTGGATTACCCCGAATATCTCAAGACTGCCAAGGCGGTATCGGCAGACCAAATCGTTCTCCGGTATTCATCAATTATCGAATGTCCTGATAAATTCACGTGAATTTCATCTTTGTTTACCATTCCCGTTTTACAGCGATGAGAATCTCATCGCACGGCAATATGTTAAAATAATCCTAAATTGACAAACCTGTCGCTTTTGATACAAGTTTGTCGACGCGCCGCGCAGCGGGTGTGTTTGCCTGGGTGCGAAAAGACAAAGACGCAGCTGGCAAAATCAATGGACTCTTTGGCACATGCTGGCAGTCTCGGAAAACCTCCGGCGAGACCGCCGGGTCAACCGAAAAGAACAAGGGTTTAACTTGGCATCGCATAATTTGGATGGCGCCTATTTTGCTTCCGAAACAAATCACCGTCGTTTCATGCTTACCTCGCCATAAAAATGCCGAATAAGTAAGCAAAGGGAAATGATTGCCGATAAGTCATTGACGAACGATTGAGCATCTCCTAGTCACAACGAAATTCGAAAAAATCATGGAAAACACACAGCAACCGGGAAATTCATTGTGCATCCTGGTGATCGAAGATCATCCTGATCAGCGCGACCTACTTTCCATAGTCCTAAGGCGCGAGGGCTATCGCGTAATTACCGCCGCCAATGGCATTGAAGCATTGGAAAAACTCCGCGGCGAACAAGTGCACATTGCTTTGTCCGATATCATGATGCCCAAGATGGACGGTTTTGAGCTGATAAAAACAATTCGCACCGATCCTGATCTGAAAAATCTTTACCTCATCCTGATCACCGCAAGGATACAAGAAGGTGACCGGGTTCGGGGACTCGACCTCGGGGCCGACGATTATATCACCAAGCCTTTTTCCTTTTCTGAGTTGCTGGCGCGAATTCGAGTCGGCTCGCGGGTGATACAATACCAACAGCATTTAGAGTACCAGACACAGACCGATTCCCTGACCGGCTTATACAACCGGCGCGCTTTCGAGAAAAAGATGACGGACGAATTCGAACGAGCGAACCGCTACGGCCATCCGTTGTCGCTGCTGATTCTCGATATCGATAACTTCAAAGTTATCAACGATACCTATGGGCATCATGGTGGTGATGCCGCCCTGGTGAAGATCTCTGAAATTCTGCGCACCACCACGCGCCAGAGCGACTTTCCATCGCGTTTCGGTGGCGAGGAATTTGTTCTCCTACTGCCCGAGACAGACCATGAAAGCGCCCTGCTGGCAGGGGAGAAAATTCTGGGTGAAATCCGCTCTTCGGTATTCTCGGCGAACGACCGCTATTTTTCTCTCACCGTCAGCATCGGCATCAGCTCCACGTCAATCCACACCTATTCCGACGCTAACCAGATGATCGAGGACGCCGACCGCGCCCTGTACACCGCCAAACACAAGGGCAAGGACCGGGTTGAAGTTTTCTGGCCCGGAAAGCCCCATGGGGCACGGCATCTCATCGCCCATTGATCGTCAATTTTTCCTCACGGCGCGCTGACCGAGAGTTCACGGCGCCATTCGACGCCTGCCAAATTCACAGACCGGCGTCTTAGGCTTCCACAAATCATCATAAAGCAGGAAAAAGTGCCAACCAGGGGCTAAACTTCCTTTTGGGGCTCACCCGTTGGAACGGAGCCCGCAGCCGACAGGGCCAACGAATCTAAATAAAACAAATCCAAAATACGCCGATCAATACTGTAGGCGAAAACGTATATTGAGTGGTTTTTGATTCCACTGAGTTCGTTTCTTGCGCCCTTTCGCACTGAGCAGCGTAGCGATCGAACCGCAGCCGCCGGTGCGCCCGAAAGAACACTTATGGCACGCGCATTGCGACACAGAACGATGTTAGCCCTTTGGGGTGGAAATCTTCCTGAACGAGACTAACTTGCCAAATTTCAACTGCTTGGAAACGCAAAAATGTCCCAGATACCCGTTGAAGTAGCTGATAACGCACAATTTCACATTCAGATCCGGCAAGCGGTCTTGGCGGCACGGCACAGCTCAAGGCAAGTCGGCTTGCTCATGATTGACATCGAGGCCGGCCAGACCTCTTTCCGAGACGGTGATGGACTATCCAACGGCACGAGAGAGAAGGCCTTCGCGCTGGTCTCCGGCACGCTGCGCGAATCCGACGTTCAATGCCGCATTTCGGGCGCCGAAACTGCGGTACTTTTATCGTCGCTGCGAAATCCCGAAGACGCGCTGCTCGTGGCGGAGAAAATACTTCGCGAACTCGATCAACTGCTTCAACTGGAAAGCAGGGCGGTCAATTTGCGGCCCCAAATTGGCGTCGCCCTGTTTCCCAACCATGGGAGCAGCGCCTCTACCCTCCTGGAGTGCGCTGATATCGCTCTTAAAACCGCCCGCAGAAATAAAGAGCGTTACGTCCTCTACTCCGAGGAGATTAGCCGCTCGCCGCGTCCGCCGTTACGCTTGAGCGCGTTACGGCAAGCAATTGTTCAGGACCAACTCTTTCCGCTCTATCAACCGAAAATCGACCTCAAAAACGATCGTATCACCGGCCTCGAGGTGCTCACTCGCTGGCGCCACCCAGAGTATGGCTTGATCATGCCCGATGAGTTCATTCCGTTGTCGGAGCGCACCGGCCTCATCGTTCCCCTGACCCTATGGGTGCTCAACGCGTCCATTAATCAATGCCGGCGCTGGCGCGACCAAGGCATCAACACCAGTATCGCGGTCAATTTGTCGATGTGGAACCTCGACACTCCTGAGCTGCCTGATCAGGTTGCCGCACTTCTCAACAGCACGGGTGTCCCGGCCAGCCAGCTGGAACTGGAAATCACGGAAAGCGCAATCATGGATGACCCGCAGCGGGCCATGCGCACCCTCAAAGCGATCAGAGAGCTTGGAGTCCGATTCGCCATCGACGATTTTGGAACGGGTTACTCATCGCTGGCATACCTAAGAAAACTCCCCGTTAGCAGCATCAAAATCGACAAATCGTTCACCCAAAACATGGAATCCGACAACGACAGCGCCGTGATCGTGCGCGCGATCATTGATCTGGGACACAATCTGGGGCTAAAGGTGGTGGCGGAAGGAGTTGAGACCCTCGGAGCCAGAGAGATGCTCACGGATTTCGATTGCGATGAGGCACAGGGTTATTATTTCAGCCGTCCCGTAACCGCTCCTGACATTACCCGCTTCATGGAAAATGCTCAGACATCGTCCGCCCAAAACAGCCCAATCGAGAACGTTGCTTCGGGCTGGGCGCTCGAAAACGCCGGCGAAGTTCCGATAGCTATTAAACCTCCCCTCTAAGTGCCTTGCGTGCCAGGCAGAACCCCGGCGTTCGTTGAATCACTCTTGCGCCGGGCCCACCAGCGGGCGAATGCCGACGACGCTAAAAAACAGCTCCCGGATGGAAACCTCACGCGCTCGCCTGACTTCCTGGAAGCGCGCCGACAGAGAAATACAAACAAGCAACCGGCAGAAACCGGACAATACAAAAAGACCGATAAGCTGGTAACCGAAGAGCGGCGGCAGTCGGGAAGCCAGCCATCCGCCGGTCGCCGAGCCGAGCAAAACCGCGACGCCGTCAATAATTGTCTTCCTGAACCTCACAATGTCTGATAAAATTATGATTTTATGCTCGCCCTATTGCGCGGACCCGGCCGCACTTATATTCGCGCCGCAATCCTCGCGGCGCTCGTGACGTCGCTCAGCGCATGCGCCCAGACCGCGGTGCGGCCTTCGCTACGAACGGCCGCCGGCCATCTGCCGCGGCCCGCGCGCATTTTAATCGTCGATGTCCTAACCGACGAGGCCAGGGTCACGGAGTATAACGGCATCCTGCGCCAGCAGCCGGCTAATCCGAACCCGGCTGACCGTCACCGTGAAATTCGCCACGTCGCTTCCGCCGCTTTCGAAACCGGGCTCACAGACGGGCTTGAAAAGCTCGGCTTTACAATCGCGCGGGTTGCACGCGGGACGACCGTCGCCGAAGATGACATTCTCATCGACGGCCGGTGCCTTACCATCGACCAAGGCAACCCGCTGCGCCGGCTGGTTATCGGCTTCGGCTCCGGCGCCTCAAGATTCGAGACTTTCGTGGGTGTCTATGGCGGCCCTGAGCAGCGCAAGTTGTTGGAGTTCACGACCCTCGCCGACAGCGGCAGTTTGCCGGGCGCTGCGCTAACGCTGCCGGTGGGAGCGGCCGTTCAGGGCGGTGTATCGGCCGGCCTGCTGGCAAGCAGCGCGGTCAGTTCTGGGTTCGCGGTGTACCGCACTGACGTCTCGCAAATGGCCGCCTCCAGCGCTGACGAAGCCGTGCGTTACCTTTCGGAGTTTTTCGCCAATCAAGGATGGATTTCACCTCACCAGGTGAGAAAAGCCCGGATCGCGCATCACGCGCAGTCATCAAGCGAAGACAGGGCGCGACGGTGAGCCGTTCAAGCCGCCCGTTTACTCTTAGTCGCAGCCGCAGACTTCCTCGGATTGCTAAGCTCGGATTCTGTTTCACGGTCGGGTTTGAGCGATTTTTCAATGCCGCAGGCGGCTTGGCGTATCGCCGAAATTATCGGCCGCAAGTCATGCGAGCATGAGCATCGTGCCACTCGGGTCCGACGAATTGCTTCAGAGCTGGTATAGACTCGCGGCGTTTTTCCACAGCACCTGGGCGCGCGCCTGAGCGGAAACCCCTTGAAAGCAACGCTCGATGGTTTCTTGTGTGCTTGGCCAAGTCGACGTTGCTAATGGAAAATTAGCGGCCCACAGAATATGATCTGCGCCGATGTAATCGGCGAATGGCGCCACTTTGTCATACCACGAAGTATAAAAACACTGGCGGTGAAACATCTCCGAAGGTTTCAGCTCATAGCCTTCGCGCGCAAGTCCGTCGTGTTCAAACTGATGGTCAGCCCACTCAAGGTAGAGCATCCCCCAGCTCAGCGCGCTTTCCGCCAGCACCAGGCGAAGCTTTGGATGGCGCAAGAGCACGCGCGAGAAGGAATAAAGCGAGATGACAAACACGCTTGAAACCGGTTTTGTCGCCGCATCCATCGCGCGAGCCAACGCTGGAGCTAAATGTGGCGACGCGTGATACTGCAATTGCGGCGAGGCTCCAGCATGTAAACAGATGGGAACGTTCAGTTCTTCGCATACCGACCAGAGCGGATCATACTCCGGCCCGCTGACATGCGGTACATCACGCAAGTGCATGGGCAGAGACGGAAACACTACTCCCCGATGCCCTTTTACGACGGCGCGCTCGATCTCAGCTGTGGCCGCCTCCACCGGCCAGATTGGCACGATGCACTGCGGGACAAAGCGATCACTCGCGGTTGCCCACTCCTCGATGAGCCAATCGTTGTAGGCTTGCACGCAGGCGAGCTCAAGATCCGGGTCGCGCAGCCGCCCGAACGCCTCTCCGGCTAGACCGGCCACCGTAGGGTAGAGCACCGAATAGTCGATCCCCGCCGCATCCATCGCCTTGAGACGTTCGGAGGGCACGTAGGCCGCCGTAGGAACATCTTGCCAACGGCTCGGCTCATGGTTTCGGTCAGCCATCAGCGCGCCAGCCAGGGCGGCGCTGCCGTCGAGCAGCACTTGGTTGTCAAGCACCCATCGATCGCTGCCGTCGGCTATCCGCTCGAGATGCGGAACGCGCTCGCCCCAGCGGGTTTTGGACAACCGTTGCGTCCATAAATTCGGCGGCTCTTGTACATGATCGTCGACGCTGATCAAACCGTATTTCAGCTGCATGAAAGATCATTTTTCCTTTAATTGTTTTTCACCGCCACCTTGGCGTCGATCCGGTAGACGCGCAGCGCATTCTCGAAAAGCATCTTGCGGCGATCCCCTTCCGGCACGCCCTCGAGCACGCGCTCCACTTCCTGCCAGGAGCGCGGATAGTATGAAGCCACGTGCGGGAAGTCGGACTCCCACATGATGTTGTCGATGCCGATGTCGTGCCTGAGCTTGATGCCCTCCGCTTCGAACCAAAAGTTCACGTACATTTGACGGCGTACGGTCTCGCTCGGACAGGTGTGAATGCCCTCGGTCCATAGATGGCGGCTCTCCCACTCGTGATCGCACGCGGCGATCACGTAATTGAGGCCGCCCACTCCGGCCTCAGGAAACACGCATTTCAGAGCTGGAAAGCGTTCCGTAATCCCTGAGAATAGAAATTGAGGAATGATCTGCGCCGGCGTGACCGCGGATGTCGCGGTCTGTGCCGAGTGGGCCTGCCTGTGCGTGTAGCCACTCCATTTGCGCACCGAGGCGCCGGCGCTTAGCCCCGCCGAACCGTGAAAGTGAATCGGCAGCCCCAACTCTTGGCAGACCCCCCAGATCGGGTACCAATAGGGATCGGTGATGTGCGGCAGCGGCTCGGGCATCTCACCGAGGAGGTTGACGCCGCGGTGGCCGCTCGTTGCCGCGCGCTCGACCTCGCGCTTGATCACCTGGGGGTCACTGAGATAGGGCAAAATGGCGAGCGGCAAGTAACGATCGCTGGCGCGCCCCCACTCACTGAGCGCATCGTTATAAGCGCGCACTACGGCCAATTCGAAATCAGGATCACCGAACTCAAAGAAGGTGCCACCCGGAGGATTCGGGAAAAGCACTTCCGCATCAACACCGTCGGCATCCAAGCACTTTAGGCGCTCCAGCGGGTCATAGGAGGCCTTTGGCACTTCGTCCCAGCGCTTGGGATAGGTGGGAAACGGTTCACCCATCAGGGCCGGGCAATTGGCCACATCATTGCGGCGCGGCGCGCCATAGACAGACCAACGATCGATGCGACGGCCTTTCTCCTCCACTTCAACGACGCACGGAATGCGATCGCCCCACTTGGCGGCGGACATTCGGCGCAGAAAATCACTTCGGTCGAAGCCCGCGTGAGAGTCAGCGCTGATTAGACCAAATTTAACTTCCATTCATCCTCCATGAATTTTGTCACTGACAGCAGGCGACGCCACTTACGAGCATGCTTGGCTCCTGCGAATCGTACGGCCCTGTCCAATAAACGAAGCCACTTCGCGGGCGGGGTTTTGACCCCGCCGCCAATTAAAATATCGCCAAGGGGATGCTCGCCCCCTTTGGAAACCCCATAAGGTTGTTCCCGCCTCAAGAGGCGGGGTTTACATGGAATTTCGCTACTTGGCCGCGCAAAACGGGTGATAGCCGCCCATTTTGCAGGTTGCGCCGTATTTTGCCAAAGAGGCCTCGAAATCAGCGTGGATTTGCGGATCCTCGTCTTCATACTCGATCTGATCTCCTCCTTCTTTCACGCTCTCGTAAACATAGGCTTTGCCACCCGCCTTGGGCTTGTCACTGCCCCAACCGATGGCAAGAAAAAACACCGGCTCGGCTCCGCCATTGAAGTGTTGGTGAAACCACATTTCCGGCGGCACGAACATGCTGCCCGGTCGCCAATCAATACGCTCCATGCTCTTCCCCTCTTGCCACATCAGCGAATAACCGGTGCCGCGAATCATGACTATATGAATACCCGGACCATGACGGTGCGCTTTTTTGTAAGAACCTATTTCCCAACTCGAAACATGAGACTTAACCGTGTTGTTCACCATCCGGAAAACCGTGCTTTTCGCGCCGCCGCCGCGATTGAAGCCCCCTGAAAAAGTCTGGCATGCGCGCACGTCGGCGACGAAATTGGTCGTCCACTGCTGCGCGGGGTCGGACTGTTTGAAATAGCCGTCTTCACCGTTAAAGCGATCGCGAAATGTGAAATCATTGGCGAAAACGAATTCCAGGTTGTTAAACGTATCGATCACCCTCGGCGCGCTGGTCATCGCAACGTACCTAACGGAGTCAGTTCCCGAAGCGTTGAAGTGTTCGTGCCACGCATTCATGGGGAGCGAATAGTAGCTGCCCTCTTGCCATTCGAAAGTTTCCTTTTTGTCGGGATAAATCCAAACGGAGGTCGCCCCCCTACCCTTGAGGATATAGATGGTTTCTTCAAACAAGTGCCGATGGGCCTTGAGTGATTTACCCGGCGGAATCTCCGCCACATAGGCGTCGTTGAAACCGCCCGTTCCTTCAAGATTAATGAACGCCGCGGCGCCGGTGCCGCTGGAACGCCATGACTCCAGTTTGAGATCGTACAGATTATTGATGTACAGGCCCCTGTAAGTGGGGAGCCCTTCGGACTCCTTCCATTGCTCGTAGGGAGACTTGTAGCCAATTCTCTCCTTGACTTCTTCTTCATTGCTTACCGCCGGTTTGGCCATGGGCATTTCCTCCTTCGCTAGTATGAGCCACTCTTTGATATGCCGAATTACTGTATGCGCTCGTCCTCGATCCGCTCTCTGGTTCGCCGCCTGTCATGAATGCGGCTGGGTCTTGTAAAGCTTCGCGGCGTTGGCAAATAGAATCTTTTGCCGGTCGCTCTCAGCGATGCCGTCGAAGCTCTTTGCGATCGCAGCTCTGATATTGGGCCAGGTCGATGTCGCCAGCGGAAACTGCGACGACCAGAGAATATTCTCCGTGCCGATGTAGCTTCGCGTCTTGATGCTCGCCTGATCGTACCAGCCGACCAGGTAGCATTGGCGTCTAAACAACTCCGATGGCATCAGGTCGTATCCATGCAGCGGCAACTGATCGCCCTTTGCCTGGAAGTCCGTGTACTCCAAGAGATACGCGCCCCAGCCGAGACCGCTCTCGGCCAACACCACCTTGAGATCGGGAAAACGCATGAGAATTTTTGAGATCAGTAAATTCACCAGCACCGACACCGAGCTGGCAGGCCGGGTAATGGCCTGAAACGCGGCCGCCAGCACGGGCGAATATCCTTCGTAGGCCGGGATCTGGATCGCCGCCGCGGCGCCGGCGTGAAAGCAGATCGGCACGCCGAGTTCCTGGCAGGTCGCCCACAGCGGATCGTAGACCCCATCGTTAATATGCGGAACAGCGCGCAGCTCCATCGGGTTTGATGGATAGATGACGCCTTTATGACCGCGGGCAACGGCTCTGCGGACTTCTTTTACCGCCGCCTCGATGGGAAAGAGCGGCAGGATGCACTGGGGAATGAAGCGCTCGCTCACATTGGCCCAATCCTCAACAAGCCAGTCGTTATAGGCTTGCACGCAGGCAAGCTCGAACTCCGGCTCCTCGATCCGCCCGAAGGTTTGACCGCCTGATCCGGCGACAGTTGGATACAATACGGCATAATCGATGCCGGCCTCATCCATCGCTTTCAAGCGTTCCTTGGGATCGTAGACAGAGGCGGGCACATCAAACCAGCGTTGTGGATTCTCCGTCCGGTCCGGCATCGCCGCGCCGCAATCAGCCACGCCGTTTAGACCGATTTCACTTCCGTCGACGACCCAACGCTCCTGCCCAGGCGACGTTTCCTCGATGTGCGGAATCCGGCTTCCCCACTTGGCCCGGGGTAATCGCTTGGTCCATACCTCCGGCTGTTCTTGAACATGCTCGTCGACGCTGATGAAGGATTCGTTCAATTTCATAGTGCTCTTGGTTTCCGCCGGCGGGCTATGCGAGTCCGTAAAGTCTGAGCGCGTTGCCGTAACACATCTTTTTCCGCTCGGCTTCCGGCACGCCGGCGAGGGACTCTTCTACGAAACTCCACGACCGCGGATAGGTCGCCGCGATATGCGGATAATCGGATTCCCACATGATGTTATCCACGCCGACCAGATCGCGCACTTCGATGCCGGCTTTTTCGTACCAGAAGTCCACGTAGATCTGGCGCCGGAAAACCTCGCTCGGTTTGGTTTTGATCCCTTCTTTCCATAAGCGCCGCTGCTCCCATTCATGATCGCACGCTTCGAGCACGTAGTTAACCCAGCCAAAGCCGGTTTCGGCGCACGCCCAGTTCAGCCGTGGATAACGGTCGAGAATCCCCGAAAAGATCAAGTTTGGAATGAGCTGCGCGGGAGTCGCACAGAGCCGCGAGGTCGAAACCGTGTGGGATTCTTTCTTGGTAAATCCCTTCCACTCCGGCAGCGACAGCTGTTCGGCCAACCCCGCCGAGCCGTGCCAGTGCATCGGAACGCCCAATTCCTGGCAACAAGCCCACAGGGGTTCCCAAAACGGATCGTTCATGCGTTTGAGCCCCTTCTTGGTAAACGCCGGCTCCGCCAACATTACCACGCCGCGGTGGCCGAGTTTTACCGATCTCTCTACTTCGGCGACAACGATCTTGATGTCGCTCAGGTAGGGAATAATCGCCAAGGGTACGTAACGAGCGCTGACCCGGCGCCACTCGGCCAGGGCGTCGTTGTGCGCCTGGACGCAGGCAAGCTCGAAGGCGGCGTCGGCCTGAAGAAAAGCGAAATTCGACACCGGCGTGTTGGGATACAAGACTTCGCCGTCGACGCGGTCATCGTCCAGCGCCTGGAGTCGCGCCGCTGGATCGTAGACGATCTTAGGAACCTCCGCCCAACGCCGCGGATAATAGCCCCGCGCGACGCCGCCTTCCATGGCCGCCGGACAATTGCACACCCACTGGCTGCGAATTTTGCCATTGATCATCCAACGATCCAACCGTTGGCCATTTTCTTCCACTTCGACGATCTGAGGAATGCGATCACCCCACTGCGCCGCGGACATTCGCTTGGTCCACGCGTCGCTGTCCAACTGCGCATGGGAGTCGCAACTGAATAAACCGAATTTGATCTCCATTGCTTCACCTTTCTTGGCGCATATTCACCAAGAATTGATTCGGTTAGTTTAAATGAAAATAGCCGACGGCGTTGTCAACCAGGATCTTTTGCTTCTCATCTTCCGGCACGCCGGAGAAAATATCTTCGATGACCCGTTTTGAATTGGGCCAATCGCCCGCGGAGTGGGGAAAATCGTTTCCCCACATGATTTTGTCGATGCCGACGTCGTAGCGCAGCCTCAGCCCGATGCGGTCATAGATGAATCCCCAGTAACAGTGTTCGCGCACATACGCGCTCGGTTCCTGCTTCAGCGGTTTGATGTCAAAATCACGCTCCATCCAGTATCGGCTGCGCTTGTAGACGTCGTCCAGCTGCTCGTAAAAATAAGGCAACCACCCGATTTGAGTCTCGGCCCAATAGATTTTCAGTTTCGGATAGCGATCGAAGATCCCCGACAAAACCAGTTGCACGGCGTTTAGCCCGCTGCTGCCGGCGAAGCGGGTGAGCACGCGGATCGGGTCGCCGCCGAAGGCTACTTCACCAGGGCTTCTGTCATACTTGAAAAGCGCTCCGTCGGTTCTCTGTAAGCCCACGTGAACGGTGACCGGCATGTTCAAGCCTAACGAGGCGGCCCAAAAGCGGTCGTCCTCAGGCGTCGGATAGTGTTTGCCACTGGGAAAGGTGTTAATCAGCACACCCTTGAGTCCGGCCTTGGCGCAGTAGTCCATCTCTTTAACCGCCGCATCGACGGAATGGGTCGGTATCACGCCCATGGCGAGCAGCCGGTCAGGTTTTACCTTGCAGTATTCTTCCGCCAGAAAAGTGTTGTAGGCATGAAGCACGGCCAGATACGCGTCGTCGTTGCGTATGCCGCGCCAGAAGCTGAGATTACCCGCGGACGTGTAGAGTATTTCACCGTCGATGCCGTCGCGCTCCTGCTCCTGTAGACGCTGCTCCGGACTACCCGCACCCGTCGACGTCGCGTAATTCAAACCCGTGAGTTGATGTTCCTCGTAAGGCCGGCCAGCAACGGCGAGCCCTAAGACGTACACGGGTTGTCCCTCGACAATAATCCCGTCGCCGCCGTTGGGTAGCTTGATCAACCGGGGTGCGCGATCTCGGTATTTCTCCGGCACCCGATCGGTCCAACGCCCCGGCGAAATTTCTAAATGTGAGTCGGCGGAAAACAAACGATACTTACTTACCATGACCCGTTCTCCTATGCACCCCTCTCTATTACTCGTACAGCCAGGAATCCTAAATCGACTGTCTTTGTGATTCTATGTAAACCCGCCTGTTGATGCGGGAACAACATTATGGGGTTTCCAAAGGGGTCGAGCATCTCCTAATGATTACGAATCTTTGCTAATCCGTCTGAGCACGTGGACTACCGCGGCGTCTGCAACCACCTCGCCGGCTCCAATCCCGGACGGTCTTGGTATTTCGCGGCGACGGCGCGCACCTTCGGATGGTCCGCACTCGTGATGCGGCCGTTCTTGTAAACGTACTGGTCGCCGATTTTTAACTCGCCGCCGCGCATTTCCGCGGAGATATGCATCAGGTACGGAAAATCTTTAGAGCGCCGGCTGTTGCCCATGTGAAAATGAAAACTACTCCAATGGTGATGCTCGATGAAATGGCGATAGGGCGCGTTGGGGCACTGGTGCGGTTCGAGAATCGCCGAGGGATGGACGCCGCCGTGGAAACCGCGGACTTCATAAGCCGCTTCGCCAAGATACTTGGCAATGAATTTGTAAAAGCGTGTCAGCGTCTCCGCTTCTTCTCCGCCCTCGAATTTTTGGATTTGGCCTTTCGCGATGTGCACCTTCACCGGCTGCTTGAACGGACAGGGGACGCCAATGTGCCGCGCCCAGATTACCCCGATCTCGTTGATGATCCCAACGCCTTCAGCGTCCCTCGCCCTGATAGACGACCACACGCCTTCAGGAAAGGGGCAGTAGACGCCGATGTCGCGGTAGTGAGCATAGTCCTCCATGTGCTCCGGTTTGACGACGTAGCCTTCGACATGGGAGCCGTTGGGATGGGTCATCACCCACTTCGCGCCAGGCTGCGCCAACGCACATGCCTGGATTCGTATCTCCGAGACCAGTTCGTATGGGGTGAGTCCCCAGTTACTCGTAAGCAGCGACGCCGTGGTCGCCATGTTCCGCGCGTACCGGATATTACGTTCTTCTAGGATGTCGGGAACTTCGCGCAGCTCCTCTTCGAATGTTAGATCCACCGCGTGACTGATGATTACGTCGGCCGCGCGCATCGCGTTGGCGACGATCGGTGGCACACGCCAGGCCTTGCTCGGATCGGCGCCTTCACCCCAGAGAACCATCGGACGGTGCGGGATGTCGCACCACACAACTGTGGCGTCGGCGCCACGCTGCGCGACCGTGGCTTGAACCCATGCGACGGTTTCCTGGTCGACGATATTAACGCCAGCGTGGAGCCCATCGTTGGCGGCGACGATAAGCACGTTCATGCCCGGCTTGACCTTTGCGCAATTGTCAACCAGATCGGCGACGGCGATGGCCGCTTGTTTAGGAATAAGTGGCGTGGCACTCACGGTTACCTCCGGTCGTTAAGTTGTTTCGAGTTCCGGGTTTCGAGTTCCGAGTTAAACCCGAAACCCGCGACGCGAAACTCGAAACGATTTTACGATGCCGCTTTAACTTTATTCCGTTCCGCCTCCACCAGCGGGCGGTATTTATCACACAGCTTTTTCCAGCCTTCGGCCTTTTTCTTCGCGCGTTCGATGGTGGTGTCGGAAAACTTCATGATCGGCGTGCGCGCCGGACCGGGATTGACGTAGCCGGCGAATTCGATGGGCAGTTTTGCCGTGGCGCCTTCGTTGCCGCCGGGCCGTTCGCCGCCGGCTGCGGCCATGATCTCGGCGATCACTTGAAGCGATTCTTGATCCCTGCCCGCTCTGAGGAGGTTTCTGAGATGCAGCACCGGCCACGGGCCCATCCAGGCGTCGATGGACCAGCACCCCGCCGCGCCCATTCTGTAATATGGGAACATTTGCGACTGATTGGTCAGCACGCTGATTTTGCCGTGAATGATTTCCATCAACCGGACGAACTCCCGCGTGTCGCGGTGACTGTCCTTCATGCCAACGATGTTCGGGCATTTTACCAACGCCGGAAATACCGAGACAGGAATCTTCACCTTGTGGTTGACCGGATTGTGGTAGATAAGAAAGCCGAGTTTGGGGAACATCCCGGCGATCTGAGTGTAGAAGTCGGCCATGTATTCCGGCGCTTGGGCGTCGTAGTACGGCAGTCCAAGCAGAGTGCCGTCTGCGCCGATGTCTTGGACGAACTTGAGTCGCTGGACCACTTCGCGGGCGTTCGGGCTCGTGCTACCGATGAACACCGGCACCCGCTTCTTGACCGCTTCCACAGTGGCGCTCGCCAAGGTTTTGTACTCGTCGAAAAACAGATTGTAACACTCGCCGAAACTCCCCGTGGTAGTGATGAGATCGATACCGTCGTTAATCATCCGGTCGACCCCTGATTGCAGCGCGTCTACGTCAATCGTCGAGCTGGCGTTCAGATCGCCGGCATTTTTGGTCGAGAACGATGGCATCATGGCCATCACGCCTTGGACATCTTGTGCGGTTATCATCGGATACCTCCATAGATAGTTAGATTAACACGGACTTACCATCAGGAGGCCCGCAGGGTCAACCTGAAGAGGAGCGGATGGTGCAAGGAGAGAAAAAACACGGGATGAAAGACGACGCCCTATTGCGCACTAACAGGTTGCTGAAAAACTCTCTCGGAGTCCTTCGACGGGGCTCAGAGCCTGCCCTGAGTTTATCGAAGGGACGAACGGGGGTATATTGAGATCATTAGAATGTTTCCGTTCATGCTGAGCTCGTCGAAGCATTCCGAATCGTTTTTCAGCAATCTGTTAGAATCGCGAAATCACCCAAAGGCAGCCGACGATCGCCACTAGATCTTCAACCAGG
>DASWHT010000379.1:0-2891 GCA_036398075.1 Binatia bacterium
TCCGCGTTCGATACCGCAGGCAACGCTTCGTACTCGACTTCGACCGCGTTGGCGGCGTCTTGAGCCTGGGCGCGAGTCTTCGCCACCACCGCGGCCACGGGTACGCCGGCACAATGCACGGCGCCCCGCGCGAGCACCGGATGGGGCGGAATTTTCATGTTGGGGAGCTGCTGCGACGGCGCGAGGTTTATCTTCTCGCTGATGTCGTTGCTGGTGATCGCCAACTCGACGCCCGGCATGGCTCTGGCTTTGCTCGTGTCGATGGAGATGATTTTCGCGTGCGGATAAGGGCTACGCAGAAAAGCCAGGTGCAGCATGCCGGGCAATTGGATATCGTCTACATAGCAGCCGACGCCGGTAATCAGGTTGGCGTCTTCGACCCGTTTGATGGATGCGCCAATGAGGCCGTTGGGCGTATGTTCGGTTGCCATGAGAACTTCTCCCTCTTTACTTCCTCTCCCTGTGGGAGAGGACAGAGGTGAGGGTGCAATTCGCGCGCTTGCCCTCACCCTAGCTCCTTCGACTTAGCTCAGGACAGGCTCTCTCCCAGAGGGAGAGGGAACTAAGAATAATCACCTACGTAGTGGCGGCGCGCTGCACCGCCGCTTCGATTGCCTTACGCGCATAGACAGTTGCCACATGCCGCTTATATTCGGCGCCGGCATAACTGTCCTCCACCGGATCGGTTCCTTCCGCGGCTTTGGCCGCGGCTGCCGAGATGATCTCGGCCGTGAGCGGGTTTCCTGTTAATGCCGTTTCGGTTCCCGTGGCCCGGATCGGCCCGCTACTGAGACCGCCGATGGCAAGCCGGGCTGAAGCGCATGAGCCGGAGGACTGCCGCACGATGAGCGCCCCAGCGCTTACCACGACATATCCGGAAGCCGGATGGGGAAACTTCGCGTACGCCGTGCCCGTTCCAGCAACCGGCAACGGCACGCGGATTTCAGTCAGAATCTCGTTGGCGTTCATCACCGTGGTGAAAAAGTCCGTGAAAAAATCATCGGCGGCGATGATTCTGCCGTCTAAAGCGGACTGCACGACGAACGACGCGTTCAACGCCGTCAAGATAACCGGAAGATCCGCGCCCGGGTCGGCGTGGGCGACGCTGCCGCCGATGGTGCCGCGGTTGCGCACTTGCATGTCGCCGATAACGGCGGCGGCGTCGGCTAAACCGGGCACGTGCTTGCGCACCGGATCCGATGAAGCGATATCGGCATGCACCGTCAGCGCGCCGATTACGAGATTGCCGCCGTCAACCTTAACCCCGCGCAAACCCGGCACGGTGCCGAGATCGATGAGCGTTCGCGGCGACGATAGCCGCAGTTTCATCGCCGGTATCAAGCTATGCCCGCCGGCGAGAATTTTGCCGTCTTCGCCATGCTTGGCCAATAGCTCCAGCGCTTCGCCCACCGAACGCGCCGCGATATAACCAAAATTAGCGGGAAACATTATTGCCTCCCATCTTCGCCGCGGCCCATTTGATGGACTCGACGATATTGACGTAGCCGGTGCAGCGGCAAAGGTTTCCTTCCAGCGCGTGCTTGATTTCGTCGTCGCTCGGATTTGGATTCGTCTCTAATAAATGAACCGCCGTCATGATCATACCCGGCGTGCAGTAGCCGCACTGTAAGCCGTGCTTTTCATGAAAGCCTTCCTGCACCGGATGGAGCACCCCGTCCTTGGCGAGGCCTTCAATGGTCGTTACTTGAGCGCCGTTCGCCTGTACGGCGAGAACCGTGCACGATTTCACCGCTCGACCGTTCAGGTGCACCGTACAGGCGCCGCATTGGCTCGTGTCGCAGCCGACATGGGTTCCGGTCAGATTCAGCTGTTCGCGTAAAAAATAAACCAGCAGTGTCCGTGGCTCGACAACGGCGTCATGTTTTGCGCCATTGACGGTCATGCTGACCGGCACCGCCGGGTACTCTGCTTCAGCAGTCATGCTCACCGTTCCTCCGTTATTATTTCTCTTGTTCGATCCCTCATGGTTGCTCCCGTGAGGACTCAAAACATCAAGGTTTCAAATCCATCCGGCCACTAATATACCGAGATCGCTCCAGTCTCAAGCCACGCAAGGCACGCGGTCTGCGCAAATCGGGCGCCGCATTACCCGCGTTGCGCTTCTGCTCATGGCTGAATGGTGATAAGAACCCCTTCAGGGAAAGAGCACGTTTAATCTATTTCTATGTAAACCCTGCCTCTTGAGGCGGAACAACATTATGGGGTTTCCAAAGGGGGCAAGCATCCCATTTGGTCAAGGGCGGGGTTAAAAACCCCGCCCGCGAAGTGGCTTTGTTTAATTTATGATGCGTTTCTCACCGAATCCGAACCGGGCCAATTTGATCCGCTGGTACGACTGGGGCGAAGAGGCGTTTCGCGTCGCCCAACAACAGAACAAACCGGTGATGCTATTTCTCTCGGCGTTCTGGTGCCGGTATTGCCAGCGCATGGACGAAGGGGCGTTTTCCGAAACCGAAAACATCGCGCTGCTCAGGGCTTACTTTATTTCTATCCGGGCGGAGAACGCGCAACGGCCTGATATCGACGTCCGCTATAATCAAAATGGCTGGCCGACGATTGTTTTCATGACACCCCGCGGCGAGCCGATAGTAGCCGCAAATTATCTGACCGGGGATCAGTTTGAAGATTTATTGTTGCGCGTCTATCTGGGCCATCAACAAGGCCGAGAAATCGCCGGTTCGGCAAGTGCGACTCAGAATGAAACTGCGGGGGCGGCGAGCGAGACTGACGCCCGCGCCCGGGTGAACGATTCCGGCCTGGCGGAGATTACCGAGTCGATCATAGAGCTCGCCGACCGCGATCATGGCGGTTACGGCGCCGGCCAAAAGTTTATCCAGACAGAACCGAACGATTTTCTGCTCGCGCGGTAT
>DASWHT010000380.1:0-10078 GCA_036398075.1 Binatia bacterium
TCCAAGGCGAAGGTTTTCGCGGCGGCCATCGAAAAAGGCGGCGGCGTCAAAGGCATCCGCATACCCGGCGGCGGAGATCTGTCGCGCAAGGATCTGGATGACATGACGCCCTACGTTGCTACTTTCGGCGCCAAGGGAATCGCCTGGACCAGGGTCACCGCCGAGGGGTGGCAGTCGCCCATCGCCAAGTTCCTGTCGGAGTCCGAACAGAAGGAAATAGAAACAATCGCCGGCGCCGCGGTAGGCGACGTCATACTTTTTTCCGCCGATACCTTCAAGATCGTCAACGACGCCCTCGGCAACCTGCGCTTGCATCTGGGCGAGAAGCTCGGCCTGATTCCGGAAAACGAATTTGCGCCGGTCTGGGTGGTTGACTTCCCGCTGATGGAATTCGATCCGCAAGAGAAGCGTTACGTCGCGCTGCACCATCCATTTACCGCGCCGCTTGATGAAGATTTGCCATTGCTCGATAGCGATGCCGCGAAGACCCGCTCCAAGGCCTACGACCTTGCCGTCAACGGCATGGAGATCGGCGGCGGCAGTGTCCGTATTCATCAGGTGGAGCTGCAGAAAAAGATTCTCGGCCTGATGGGCATCGGCGCGGAGGAAGCGGGAGCCAAGTTCGGTTTTTTCCTCGAAGCCTTAGGTTTCGGCGCGCCGCCCCATGGCGGCATCGCTTTCGGCATCGACCGATTAGCGATGCTTTTGAGCGGCGCCAAGTCCTTGCGCGATGTCATCGCGTTTCCAAAAAGCCAGCGCGCCGTGTGCATGCTTACCGACGCGCCGTCGTCGGTGGATGCGAAGCAGCTGCGCGAGCTCGGCATCCGAACCATCGCGGCGGACCCGCAAGCAAAATAGGATCGAAAGAGATCGAACCACAAAGAGCCTAGCGCGGCAAAGCCGCAACCGAAGGGAAGAAGAGATTTAACCACAAAGGGCACAAGAAGAGGGGACTCACCACGAAGGCACGAAGTTCACGAAGTTTAAGAGTATAAATATCCGAACCCTTCGTGTCCTTCGACGCCTTCGTGGTGATACCGTATTGTCTTGTGAATTCCCGAATTTAGGATCAGGGCAACAAAGAATTTGCGCGAGCCGCAAAAACGTTTAAACATAGTAGGACAAAGGTCACAAAAATTTTATCTTGCGCGTTGCGCACCCAATGAGTTCTTCGTGGTGAGAAACTGTCTCATCGTAGAATATGAAATTACTGATGTCAGCTCTAGTCCTTTTTCCGTTCGTGGCCGCCTGCGGTCTTTCGCCGGGGAACATTCAAAGTAAACAATCCAGCGACCTGGAGGCGCGCCATATCAGGCGCATCGCCGTGGTTGCGCCGGTAGCGCCGCCACCCGCGGCGCAGGCCAAGAGCCCGTTGCTCGGTGAACCGTCTGAGAAAAAAACCGAGCGCCAGGATCCGGGAGAACTGCTCATGCGGCTGGTTCACTCGGCGATGGCTGCCATGCCGACATGGCAGATCGTATCGGACAGCGAGGTAAGAGAGGTCAGCGAAAGCGTCGCGCCGAGCAACGACATGGCTCGTCTCAGAAAGATCGGAGAACTGGTTTATGCCGATGCCGTGCTCACTGGACGGGTGCTGCGTTACCGTGAAAGGGTGGGAAGCGAAATCGGTGTCAAAAGCCCGGCATCGGTGGCATTTACTCTCGATTTGATAGACGTGCAGCGCGGCGACGTTATCTGGTCCGCGCGATTTGACGAAACCCAGAAGGGATTGAGCGAAAACATCCTGTCTCTGGGCGACATCCGCGAGCGCGGGATTAGGTGGTTGACGGCGGAACAGCTGGCTCAAGATGGCGTAAGAAAAATGGTCAACCAACTGCACCAGGCGATCGGCCGCGGTTCCGCGTCGTAGTAAACCGATTAGGGAGCGTTCAAGACGTTCAAGATGTTCAAATCGTTCAAGCCGTGGAAACAATCCGGCCAACGATTTGAACGGCTTGAACTTTTTGAACGTTGTAACTGGCGTGCCTTCACCGCGGCGCAGCGTTGTTTTCCAGCGACAGGCCGAGCCGTGGTGCAATTTTCTCACCCAACTCTTTAAGTCTCCGGGCGCCGCCGCGGTCGACCAGCACGGAGGCGCCTCCTTTCAGGCATAACCGCAACGACGGCACGGGAAAACTTTGTGCCGCTGATGAGCCCGCCACGGCGAAGCCGCTGTAAACCTGGTCCAATCCCAGCTTGACGTTCTCGATGTCATCATAGGACAACGTCAGCGAAATGGTTTTGTGAAAATTTCGCTTTGTGAGCGTCACGATATGCGCCGCATTATCGATCACGATCCTGCGCCGCTGAGCGAGCAGATAAAATGCGATGCCGATCAGCACGAGGTTCATCAACGGAAAATACCAGAGCGATGCGGCGCGGCTGGCCAAGCCGTTCAGATAAATCGCCTGGACGATGGGACTTGAAACAAATAGCAGCAACAAGGCGATTCCCAGGCAGAGAAACGCGGGGAAGCGCGGTCCCTGCCACAGAAGGCGAAGCCTCTCGGTGGAATCCTCTACGATACCAAAACCAATGCGGTTGCCGATGGCTTCGAATTCAGCGGGGTTGCCATCCATCGTTTGGCAGGGAGCTTGCGGTGGTGTTACGAATTGCGGGCCTTTTGCTCACGGTAAAAGTCTCTGAATCGGTAGTCTTTGCGTTGAACCAGATTCCGGTAGGAGCCGAAGCGTTCGCCGGCGTCATCCACTTCGTCCAACAGGTCGACGGCGCGTTCGTCGGTTTCGAAGACTTTGACCTTCTGGTAGGTTGTCGAACGCTCCGCGGGGATGCGGCCCATTTCACGGATCAAATTTCGGAACTGCGATGGTTTCATGAGCTGGCCGTAGCCGGCGCCGGCGGCGGTGGAAATGCTTTCATTGATCAGCGTCCCGCCGAAATCATTGGCCCCCGCCATGAGCGCGATCTGCGAGAGTTTCGGCCCTTCTTTGACCCAGGAAACTTGCAGGTTGGGAATCCAGTTGTTCAGCATTAGCCGCGACACGGCGTACATTTTCATCACTTCCGCGCCGCTGGCGCCGGTGCGCAGGCCGGGGATTTTTCCACGGTGATACATCGGCGCCTCTTCGTAGACGAAGCTCAACGGCACGAATTCCGTGATGCCGCCGGTGCGCTTTTGAATGTCGCGCAAAATACTTAGATGGGTCGCCTTATGGCGCGCCGTCTCGATATGGCCGTACATGATCGTTGAAGTCGTCTGGATACCGACATCGTGCGCCGTCTGGATGAGGTCGATCCACTGGCCGCTTGAAATGCGCCCTGGGGAAATCTGTTGGCGGACTTCATCGACGAGAACTTCCGCGGAGGTCCCGGGCAGACTGCCGACGCCGGCATCTTTGAGGGCCGAGAGATAGTCGCGCACGGACGCGCCGGTGAGCGTCGATCCATACAGGACTTCCTCGGGTGAAAAGCCATGGATATGCAGAGCGGGCGCGGCTTCCTTCAGCGCGCGGCAAAGATTGACGTAGTGCCAGCCATCCAAGCCTGGCGCCAGGCCGGCCTGCACGCATACTTCGGTGGCGCCAAGCTCCTGCGCCTCTTTGGCCCGGCGGATGATTTCATCGAAGGGCAGAAAGTAGCCTTCCTCCGCCAAGTGGCCGCGGCTGAAAGCGCAAAAGCCGCAGGCTTTGACGCAGACGTTGGTGAAATTGATATTACGATTGATGACATAGGTGACGACATCGCCCACGGTATGGGTGCGCAGATGATCCGCCGCCGCGATCATGGCGAGAAGGTCGGAACCTTCGGCTTCGAAAAGCTCGGTGGCGTCGTCAACGCTGATATCTTGCCCCGATAAAGCGCGGTCCAAAATCTTTGCGGTGCCTTGGGAAACGGTGGAAAGCAACCGGTCGAGGGACGCTGCAAGATGCGGCAAACTCATGGCCGGACTCTATCGTTTCATGTCATCAAACTCAACAACACGATCGGCGTATGAGCAAACTAGAAACCGCTAGCGAATCCAGTAACGGACGTATTCGGTGAGAAAAGTGAGGGTCGAGAAATCGCCCATGCGGTCGAGATAAACCTTGCCGTTGAGATGATCGAACTCATGCTGGATCACCCGCGCGTGAAAATCATTGGCGACGAAGTCAATTGACTTGCCGCTGCGGTCCCACGCTTCGACGCGGATGCTTTTGTAGCGCGGCACCCGGCCGCGCAGGTCGGGAACGCTCAAGCAGCCTTCCCAATCTTCTTCCATCTCTTCGGTAAGCGGCGTGACTTTAGGATTGACGAGCACCGTCAAGGGCACGTCGGGCTTGTTCGGGTAGCGCGGATTGCTCGCCACTTCGAGAACCGCGATCTGCATCGATTCATGAACCTGGTCGGCGGCCAACCCGACACCGTCGTATTCCTTCATCGTTACGATCATGTCGTCGATGAACTGCTGCACGCTTTGGGACTGCAGCTCCCGCGACGTCACCGTTTCCGTAACCTGGCGCAACACCGGATGCCCAAGCCAGGCCACTTTGAGGATCGACATGTTCACATTTTTAGCATAGCGGTGATTTACGCGAAAGGGAGCACGCAGTGAGTAGGTGTTCAAATCGTTCCAGTCGTTCAAACCGTTCAAGACGTTTAGCTCCCAATGACGTTCAAGTCCAACAAGCCTTGAGACCTTAATCGTGGTACTATTGCAGGTCTTGATTGACAAGTCGTTGAGCGAACGAGTAAATTTGGCATCAGCGTGATTATTAATCGCCGTAACATGCAGATCACTATCCCCGACCTTATTAACCCGAAACATAGGGTGGCTCCCAACCCTTTGCGAGGATCGGCAAGGTGGATGTGATTGCGAGGCTGTGTTCATGACGGCTGCGGTCTATAGCGGTATGCTTCGATACTTGAAGCGACGGTCCAGCTGGGTCACCCGGTTCCGCTGGAAGAGAGCTATGGTCTGGTTCTCGATTCTTGCGGTCTTCGGCTTCTTCTTGCTCAACGGGATCTATCAGGTTATTCGGAAGCCCGGCGAGCTCTTCGCCCCAGTCAGCGCGTCCTTCTCAAAGAGCCCCGAGTCCACGTGGCAGAGTTACGGATTGCTCTTTGAGGAGCATTCCACAAACATTATTTCACCCGAATTTCTTGCCGCCCTCGCCCAAGTGGAAAGCGACGGAAATCCAATAGCCCGTACCTACTGGCGCTGGCAGTGGTCTTGGAACCCTTTCGAAATTTATCGCCCGGCCTCCAGCGCGCTCGGCATGTTCCAATTCACCGACGGAACCTTCGCTGAAGCTCGAAAATACTGCATCCGGGATCATAGGGTTGCCGCCGATGGGCCGTGGTATGACGTTCATTCCTGCTGGTTCAATAACTTCTACACCCGAACCATACCGAGCCATGCAACCGAAATAACGGCCGCGTACCTCCACCAGAGCGTGGTCGAGACGCTCGATGCTCGCCCCGTCGCAAGGATCAGCGTGGCCCAAAAGCAAAAACTGGCTGCCGTGATTCATCTTTGCGGAGTGAAGAGGGGAGAGAAATTTGTCAGACGGGGCTTCCGGCTAGCCCCGGGCGAGCGCTGCGGGACTCAGAGCTTGCACCGTTATCTCATTAAGATTGACCTGATGAAAAAACGGTTTGGACGATTGAGACTTGCTTAGCGTTCACTTTGGATCATGATAGTAGTTCATCCGGATACGCCGATACGGATTCTGCTGAAAAACCCTCCGTTCATCCTTCGAGAACCTCAGGACGAACGGAGGAGCGGTTGAAATCACCGGAGATTTTCCGTTCATGCTGAGCTTAGTCGAAGCATTCCTTAGGTTGTTCAGTACAATCAATACGAATGACTGACCCGCAATCCCGCCTTTACTACGATAACGTTTTCTCAATATACTTGCCCTGTCATGTCATCCTACGTCCCTCTTTGGTGCAAGAGTAATTTTTCTTTCCTTGAAGGCGCGAGCCATCCCGACGAATTGGTTGAAGAAGCCTACCGGCTTGGCTTGCCGGCGCTCGCGCTCACGGACCGGGACGGCGTTTACGGCGTCGTGCGCGCGCATGTCAAGGCGCGCGAGATCGGCTCGAAGCTCATCATCGGCTCGGAACTGACAGTCGCGGACGGCTCCACCGTCGTTCTGCTCGCTCAGGACCGCACTGGTTACGCTAATCTATGCCGCGTGATCACCAAAGGAAGGTTACGCTCGGAAAAAGGCGAGAGCGCCGTCGGTTGGGAGGAAGTCTGTTCGCATGCGCCGGGTATGATCGCGCTGTGGGGCGGGGACCGGAGCTTGCTGGTGAGCGAGGACGAACCGGATGGCGCCGCCCATGGTCTGCGCGACGCTTTCGGCGACCGTCTCTACGCCGTGATCGCGCGGCACCAGCGTGAAGCGGAAGTCCACCAAGAAGCGCGCCTTCGGGAGCGGGCAAAGCGCTTCGGACTTTCGCTGATCGCCGCCAACGAAGTTCTCTATCACACGCCGGGGCGCCGCCCGCTGCAAGACGTGCTCACGGCGGTTCGCCACGGGATTCCCGTCACTTCCTGCGGGCGCAAGCTCAAGCCCAACGCGGAGCATTCCCTGAAATCCCAATATCTTTTCGCCAGGCTTTTCGCCGACGATCCCGGCGCGGTCGCCCGCACGCAGGACGTGGCCGATCGTTGTTCATTTACCCTCGATGAAATCCGCTATCGTTATCCTTCGGAGCCTTTGCCCGACGGCACAACATCGGGCGAGTGGCTGCGCCGGATAGTTTTCGACGGCGCGCGCGGGCGTTACGGCGGCGCGATACCGCCGGAAGTGGTTCGGCAGCTGGAGAAAGAGTTGGAAGTCATCGAGGCGCTCGATTATCCGGGTTACTTTCTCACCATGTGGGAGATTGTAGATTTCTGCCGCAAGCATGACATTCTTTGCCAGGGGCGCGGCTCGGCGGCGAATTCCGCCGTTTGTTACTGCCTCGGCGTCACTGCCATCGACCCGGTGCTCATGGGACTTCTCTTCGAGCGCTTTATCTCGAAGGAGCGCGCGGAGCCGCCGGACATCGACCTCGACATTCAGCATGACCGGCGTGAAGAAGTCATTCAATATGTCTATGAGAAATACGGCCGCGAGCGCGCGGCCATGGCCGCTAACGTCGTGCGCTACCGCGCCCGCTCGGCGCTGCGCGACGTGGGCAAAGCCCTGGGACAATCCGAAACTTCACTGGATCGGGTGGCGAAATTTCTTTCCTCCTACGAACAGGTGCAGCCCGAGACGTTACGGGAGCTGGGCCTGGAGCCGGCCAGCGAATCAAACCAGCGGTTGATTCAACTGACCAATGAAATCCTCGATTTTCCACGCCACCTGTCGATTCACCCCGGGGGTTTTCTATTGGGGCACGAGCCGGTGCACGACATCGTACCCATCGAGAACGCCACCATGCCCGAGCGCACGGTGATCCAGTGGGACAAAAACGATCTGGAAGAGATCGGACTGTTTAAAGTCGATTTGCTCGGCTTGGGAGGACTCACGCAACTCGATCTTTGTTTCAAGCTCCTGCGCGAGCACCGCGGCGTCGAATTAAACATGGCGACGATTCCGCCGGATGATGCCGCGACCTACGACATGATCTGCCAGAGCGACACGGTGGGCGTGTTTCAGATCGAAAGCCGCGCTCAGATGGCGATGCTGCCAAGGCTGAGGCCAAGAAATTTTTATGACCTGGTGATCGAAATCAGCATCGTGCGGCCGGGGCCGATCACCGGCGGCATGGTTCATCCTTATTTGCGCCGCCGCCAGGGGAAAGAGCCGGTGGAGTTTCCCCATCCGAGCCTAGGTCCAGTGCTGGAAAAGACCCTCGGCGTGCCGCTTTTCCAAGAGCAGGTAATGCGCCTTGCCGTGGTTGCCGCGGATTACACCCCCGGGGAAGCGGACCAGCTCAGGCGCGACATGGCCGCATGGCATCGCACGGGGAGAATGGAGCGCCATCGCGAGCGCTTGATCACACGCATGCGCGCAAAGGGCATCGCGCCCGAGTTCGCCGAACGCGTCTTCGAGCAGATACGCGGCTTCGGCGAGTATGGTTTTCCCGAAAGCCACGCCGCGAGTTTCGCCTTGATCGCCTACGCGACGGCGTGGCTCAAGTGCCACTACCCGGCCGAGTTCGCCTGCGCGCTACTCAACGCCCAACCCATGGGCTTTTACGCGCCGGCCACCATCGTTGAGGACGCCAAGCGCCACGGCGTTGTCGTTCTCCCCGTCGATCTGCAACGCAGCGATTGGCACTGTGCGATGGAAAGCCCCGCGGAAAGCGCCGCCGGCTTCGCCGTGCGTATGGGACTTCGCTACGTGAAGGGCGTCGGGGAAGGGGACTGGGAGATCATTTTCCGAGCGCGGCGGACCGCGCCGTTTGCGTCCCTCGATGATTTTGCCCGCCGTGCGCGGCTGCACGAAGACGTCCTCGGCATTCTCGCCGAAGCGGGGGCTTTCGACAGCTTCGGGGTTGACCGGCGCAACGCGCTCTGGGAGCTGCGCCGGCTCGCGCGCGCGCGCGGCGAATTCTTGCCGCTCGCGCCGCGGCAGCAAAGTCCGGACTTCGATCTCTTGACCCCATTCGAAGAAGTCGGCTGGGATTATCGCACGTCGTCGCACAGCGCGCGGCGCCACCCCCTGGAGCCTTTGCGCGCCGCGCTGGACGCTCAAGGCCTGCCAGACGCGCGTACCATTGCGCAAATGGCCAACGGCGGGAAAGTCAATTATGCTGGGCTGGTGATCTGCCGCCAGCGCCCCGGCACGGCGGGCGGCGTGGTCTTTATGACCTTGGAGGATGAAACCGGTTTCGTTAACGTCGTGATCTGGGAGAGCGTGTTTCAGCGCTACGCGGTGCTGGCCAAAACCGTAAGCTTCCTGGGAATCACCGGCACGCTGCAAGTGGAAGACAACGTCGTTCATCTCGTGGCGGAACGGCTTTGGAAACCGCAACTAAGCCAGCGGCCCTCAGCGCCGCCGAGCCGCGACTTTCATTGAGTGTCGGTATTTAATCCTGTTAGAAACGGCGCATAATACAAGCCTCGGCGTTGAACACCTCTCCTGCGTTGTGGTTGTCGTCTTGGGTGCCCTGAAAGAAATAAGGCATCACTCTAAACTATGTCATCGTCGCAAAATCCGCCGCAGCTATACTCGGGCGATAACGCAACGTCCGCCTCGTTACGGGCGAGGGTTGCTTGTCCGATATGCAATACTGAGGGCGCGCCCCGGCTATTTCTCGCCAAGGACCGCGTTCATCGTCTTCCCGGGATCTTTGGCATCCATCGCTGCGCCCACTGCCACGCCTGTTTTGTCCAGCCCGCGCTGAGTGAGCAGGGTCTCGCCGGCTATTATCCCGAAGAGTACGGGCGTTATCGCGTCGCCAAATCTCTCGGTAAAAAAAACTATGCGGGATGGCAGCGCTTCGTCTTGGAACATCGCTACGGTTACCCCAAATCTCATGGCACCGAGAGCAATGCTTTACAGCGCGCGGTGGCATTTCTGCTGTCAGGGTTCACCGCTAAGGGCGTAATTCCCTATCGCGGCGACGGCAGGATTCTCGACATTGGGGCGGGCGGCGGATCGTATCTCTACCGGTTAAAGCAATGGGGCTGGGAGACCTACGGCGTCGAACCGAGCGCGACGGGCGCGCGCCAAGCGCAGAGCCTCGGGCTTGCGGTGCATCATGGAACCCTCGCCGAAGCGCGCTTGCCAGATTCTTTTTTCGATGTCGTGCGCTTGAGTAACGTGCTTGAGCATTTGCCGGATCCGCTAACCGTGTTCGAAGAAATCGATCGCATCCTCAAACCCGACGGTCTCGTCTATGTAACCGTTCCCAACACCCGGAGCCTGGTTTTCTGGCTGTTCCGGGAAAATTGGTACGCTCTCGACGCGCCGCGCCATGTGATCTCCTATTGCCCATCTACATTAGAAACCCTCTGCGACGCCACCGGTTTCGAGATCGCGCGCATGCGATTCACCGCCGGCCCGTTCAACTTTGTCCGGAGTCTGACATACTATTTTGTAGAAGACGGCAGGCGCTGGCCGGTATGGATTCGCCGCATCCGTTGGGAGCGGAGCAAGTTCGTCAGGCGTGCTTTGAAACCATTTTTCTTTTT
>DASWHT010000381.1:0-4440 GCA_036398075.1 Binatia bacterium
ACATAGCCAAGTACACCCGTCAGAACAATCCGCAATATCTAGAGGCTTCCTACATGGCCAACGAAAAACTGCACGAGCGGGTGCCCCTGGTGACGCGGGAGGGCACGGAGGTGCAAATCAAAGAGGCGCTCGGCCGAAAACCAGGGGCAACTCTCAGGGTCGAAGATATGGTCGACGATAGCATTGTGCGGGAGCTTGAAAAAAACGGGTTTATCGACAAGGTGTATAGATGATCGCCGCCGTAATCCTCTCCGCGGGTGAGTCGAGCCGGATGGGGCGGCCCAAGGCGTTGCTCCCCATCGGCGGCCAAACCTTCATCGAGAAAATCGTCGGCGCGCTCAGGCAAGCCGGTCTCGAAAATATCATCGTTATCCTCGGCCACGACGCCGAAGCGATGCGGCAAAAGATCGCGCACTTGCCGGTGGCCATTCTGGTCAATCCCGATTATAGCAAGGGGCAGTTGTCCTCGCTGCGGGTGGCCATCCGCCATCTTCTGGCGAATGAAAGATGCAGCGGTTTGCTGGTGCATTTAGTCGATCATCCATACATTGACACGGCGCTGGTTAATTTGTTGATTGAGCGTTTTGAAGGCAGCGGAAAACTGATCGCCGTACCGCGCTTTCACGGCAAGCGCGGCCATCCGGTGATCTTCGCGCGCTCGTTGTTCGACGAACTACTCAACGCGCCCGAGGACCAAGGGGCGAAGGCGGTGGTCAATGCGCATCGTGATGAAACCTTGGAAATCGAAACCGAAGATGAGGGAATCACGCTCGATATCGACACACCGGACCTTTACCGGCAACATGTCAAAGGGGACTAGATGGCGAAGTTGAAATTGACCCTGGCGTGCGGCGACTATGATTTTCTCCGGCCGTTGATCAACGGGGAGGTTCAGCCGCAGGGGATCGAGTTGAACGTTTTGACGATGCCATCGCCGGAACGGCACGGGCGCATGCTGCGCCACGAGGAATTCGATGTTTGTGAATTGTCGTTGGTAGGTTATCTCGTGGCGCGCGACAAGGGGTGCAACTACAACGCGATCCCGGTTTTCCCGCACCGGCGCTTTCGCCATTCCTATATGGTCAAGCGCACCGGCTGCGGCATCGATAAGCCGTCTGATTTGAACGGCAAGCGCGTGGCGCTGGACACCTTGCAAAACTCCGCCGGCCTGTGGATGCGCGGTATACTCCAGGACCACTACGGCGTCGATCTCAAGACCATCGAGTGGTGGTGCCAGGAAGAAGAAGATATTGCTTTCGAGCCGGCGCCTTGGATGAACGTCAGACGGGTGCAGCATGGCAAGAACGTCGACCAGATGCTTTTAGACGGCGAATTGGAAGCGGCTCTGTATCCGGAAACGTTGCCGTCGATTCGCAGTGGCAATCCGAAAGTCGCGCTTTTGTTTCCCGAGCCGAAAAAAGCCGAGATCGAGTATCTCAAGAACGGCGGCTTCTTCCCCATCATGCACACGGTGGTGGTCAAGAAGCGAATCTTGGACGGCCATCCGTGGGTTGGGATCAGTTTGGTCCGGGCTTTCCAAAAGGCCAAAGAGATTTGTTACGAGAGAAACAGCGACCCGCGCAGTTTCGCGCTGGTTTGGGTCCAGGATCTGATGAAAGAGCAGCGGGAAATATTCGGCGCCGATCCGTGGCCCTACAATCTCGACGACAATCGCGGCGCCCTCGAAGCGGCGATCCGCTATGAGTATGAACAGGGCATGATCAAGAAAAAGCCGAACGTGGAAGATTTGTTTTTCGCGCCGAGCTTGCAGAGGATCCAGCATTACGTTTAGCCGAAGCGGCCGTTCAACGTTCAAATGTTCAAAGTTCAATGTAACGCGCCTGTGGCGCGTGGTTCAAAGTTCAAGGTTCAATGTTTAACGTCTGCCATGAAGCCCCAAGTTTTGAGAAACAGCTTCGATGCTTCGACAAGCTCAGCATGAGCGGAAAATCTTCAATTTATCGGAGATCTCTCCGGTCACCCTGAGCTTTTGTCGAAGGGTGAAGGGCGGAAACCTTGAACCTTGAACTTTTGAACCTTGAACCTAACTTGTTCCTACAAGTTATACAGTCGCCCGGCGTTTTCGCCCATGATCTTGGTTTTCAGCGCTTCCGATACATCCTTTCGCTCCATCACTTCCTCGACGGTGTGAGGGAACTTGGAATCGCTGTGATTGTAGTCGGTGGCGAAAACCAACCGTTCGGCGCCGACGAATTCCGCCACGTAGGGCAGCATCTTTTCGTCCATTTCGAAGGCGTAAAACATCTGCCCGCTCTTCATATATTCGCTGGGCGGTTTGGTGAGCCACGGTACCGTCGGCTGCAAGAACTCATAGTGCTCGTCGAGCCGCTCCATCCAGTAAGGCACCCAGCCGCAGCCCGCTTCCATGAAGGCGAACTTCAGGCGCGGAAAGCGTTCCAATAGGCCGCCGACGACCACGCAAAGTGTCGCGATCATTTGCTCGAATGGGTGGGCCATCGCGTGGGTGAAGAAAGGATGATCGAAACGCTCCGTCGCCGCGGGCACGCCGTCGCCCGCGCCGACGTGAATACAAACGGGCACGTTGAGGCGCTCGGCTTCGGCGAAGAACGGAAACAGATCGGGATGATCGAGATTCTTTCCCGATGCTGAGATCGGCGGCGTCGCGACGGCGACGAATTTAAGCTCTTCCACGGCGCGGCGCAATTCTTTAACCGCCTGCGCCGGATCCTGGATTGCAGTGAGAGCGACGCCTTTGAGCCGGCGCGGGTCGGCCTTACAGTAACCGGCGAGCCAGTTGTTGTACACGCGCGCCACGGCGGAGGCCAAATCTTTGTCTTCGACGAACGGCAGGCTCAAGAACGGCGAGGTGCCGAAGAGCACAGCCGTATCGATGCCTTCGAGATCCATGTCCTTGAGACGCTGGACCGGGTCGGTCATACCCGTCGTCGGCTGCGGGTTGCGATTTCGCGGCGCGCCGATAAAGCTGCACGCTTTGCCCACCGGCTTGGGAGTCAATCTGCCGTCGATCATGACAAAACTAAACCCCCGGTTGTCTTTCACTTCTTTTGGCGCGCGAGCGCGGTAGGGCGCATCAATCAAATCCGCCCAGGGAATTTGTTTCTCCTGTACGTGGCCGTCGGCATCGATAATGCGCATGGGTTATTCCTCGGCTTCTTGACGATAGGTTCGTTCGATTTGGACCGCCCTCACTTCACCTCGCCCGGAAACAGCTTCGACGCGTAGTCCCGATTGACTTCGCGAATCAACGTATTATCGAAAAACCGTTTTGGGTCCAAGCCTCTGGCTTTCGGGTTGCTTGAATTTTCCAAAACCACGCGGACCGCGCCAGGGTCGACGGTCATGTCTTTGTTCCAGACCTTGAGTCCCTCCTGGTAACTTTCGTCGAGCAGTTTCGCGTCGGATATCTTGGTGTACCGGGCTTCGATTTTCTTGGCGTACCCGGGATCCTCGATGGATCTTTTTACGCCGTCGAGATAGCCCATCAAAAATATCTTGAGGGTATTCGGATATTTGTGCACGAAGGCGCGGGCGACGCCGGTGCCGGGCCCGACGATTCTAAATCCCTGCTCAAAATAGTCGATGATGATCGGGTAGCCGTTGGTGCGCGCCATTTCGCTCTGCGGCGGCGTGACGATCAGGCCGTCGGCGTTGCCGGACATGAACGTCGCCAGGGCGTCCGGCGGACCCTTGTGATAGAGGAGCTTGATGTCTTTGCCGATCTCCAACCCTCGCTCCTTGGCGGTCTTGCGCATGGCGATTTCGCCGAAGGCTCCCACCGAAGTCGTGGCCACCGCTTTGCCCTTGAGCGCCTCGAAGGTCGCCAGCCCTTTCTGGCCGAATAAGATCAGAGTGCTGCGGTCCACCGACGCGCCGATATAAATCAGATCGCTGCCGCCGACGTTGGCGTGGATGGTGGAGGCGCCGCCCTGGTAAATGTCGATTTGACCCGAGATCAACGCCTGCGCCGAAGCGGTGGCGCTCAGCTGGGTAATATTCAACGTCACGCCGCGCCTTGAAAAATAACCCGACTCATGGGCGACGAGTAAGGGCAGATAGAGGGGGCCCCAGGCGGCGATGGCGACTTCGAGATGACTCTTTTCCGGTTTAGGTTCGGCGGCGTCTAGCTTGGGTTCCGCGAAAAATACCAGAACCACTGCGAGAGTCGCCGATAAGATCGTTCGATTCGACCGTTGCGTCATTTTAAATACTCTCCGTAGGGGCGGGTTTGAAACCCGCCCTTACATCTATTTTTCCTGTTCCTTTTATTTGGTCGCCAGGATTTTAGCCAGTTTCGATAAAATCGCAGGGTCGAGCCTGAACAAGCTATGAACGATTTTCTCAACCTCCTCGCCGGTTAACGGATTGATGTCTAAATTTGATTTCTTCATCTCCGCAACGAAGGCCGGGTCCGTTAACGTGTTTCCGAAGGCCCGGCGA
>DASWHT010000382.1:0-4567 GCA_036398075.1 Binatia bacterium
GACCGCTCCGAGGAACGGGCGCAGAATCCAAATCGAAGATCCCATCAGAGCGACGATAGAGAACACCGCGAGTACGGTCCGGGTAATGTCACGCTGTATCTCGGCCATGGCCCACACCTCCGTTAATTTCTCTCGCTCACGGCTCCTTCGGTGCCGCTGTTTCGATAGCCTGATCACACCTCGACGGTTCCACCACGAACCGACGACAGCACAGCGAAGATTGGCGCATCGCATGGGCTGACGATTCAAGCCTCGTTGACCTTTTAACCGGCGGGGTCATTATAACGGGCACCCCGGCTCCGCTCCTCGTCTCTCGCCACGATTTCACTTTGTATTACTATCCAAAAACTAACACCAACATGTTTGTCACAGCGTGCAAGGTCACACGAGGGTTTTTCGGTGTTCGGCTGTTCGCCACGCTCAATTTGGTCAACTTTAGCGAATATTCCTCGATGTCGTCGTTCCGGCATGGAGTGCCGGAACCCAGGTTCACATGGATGTCTCCGGACGCATCCCTGCGGACCTGGATGCCGGCAGTCCATGCCGGCATGACGGATGCGATGCCGTGATCGTCAGTTGAATTTGTTGGTTGTTCGCCGACAAGGCGAACCTCTTTTTCCCAGCACAGTCTGGGAAAAAGCGTGTACTACTATGGTTGAAAGTTTTCCCGGCTTGCGCAAATTTTGCCGGCGGACTTCGCCCTTCAGGTACAAATGCTTCGGATTATTCTCGCGCCAAGCATGTCCTGAGCTTAGTCGAAGGGTCGCCAAGACGCCAAGTTCGGAATCGTTGTTCTTTACCTTTGCGCCTTTGCGTCTTTGCGCGAGGATATTCTCTTCCGAATCCGAATCTATCTCCCGCCAAGACGCCAAGTGACAGGTCAGAGGCCTGTCATCCCGAGCGAATGCGAGGGATCTAGGAAAGATTTCTCTCTTCGTTCGAAATGACAACGCCCTTCCTTTGCGTCTTTGCGCGAGTCGTCTTTTTCCGATTTAATAGTCGAGAATCCAGCTGGGAACCTCAAATATCTTTCGATGGAATATTATCGCTCGAATCGAGGAGAAACTATGTCGATCTACCAGCTCGGCGAAGACAGGCCCGACATTCCGTCCTCGGCGTACGTGGCTGTCGAGGCAACCGTTATCGGCAAGGTGACGTTAGGAGAACGAGTCAGCATCTGGCCCGGCGCGGTGATCCGCGGCGATAATGACACGATTCAAATCGGTGAAGCCTCCAACGTGCAAGATGGCGCGGTGCTTCACGTTGATCCGGGATATCCGCTCAAAATCGGCGCCCATGTAACCATCGGGCATCAGGCAATGCTCCACGGCTGCACCATAGGCGACGGATCGCTGATCGGAATTCAAGCTGTAATAATGAACGGCGCGGTCATCGGCAAAGACTGCTTGATCGGCGCAGCTGCGCTGGTGCCCGAAGGCAAAAGCTTCCCCGACCGTTCCCTCATCTTCGGCGCACCGGCCAAGGTCGTCAGGCAGCTATCCGACGAAGACATCGAAAAAATGCACCGCGCCGCGCCGGGCTACGTGAGGCGACAGGAAATGTACAAGGAAAAGTTAAAGAAAATCGGCTGAACCGTAAAACGGAAACGGCTAACTGTTCAAAACGTTCAAGTCGTTCAACCGCTTCGCTCTGTTCAAACCGTTAAAGAGAATCAGAACTCGCGTGAGAACGTTGTATTTCGAACATTCGACAACACCTTGACATGAGCAAGGTATGGAATGGCGAGTTGGAGCCGACCTCATCGCTCCGACCCAAACTATTTGAACATTTTGAACGATTGGAACGGCTGGAACAAATCTTATTTATACCCTGACCTGCCGCGGCAGCGCGCTACCGTGTTTTTTCAGCGCCGCCTGGGCTGCATCGGTCACGGTGAACAGTGCCAGTGACTCGGTGTCCGTTTCGTCGACGGGCGTCAAGGCCAAATCGGTATAGGCGCGGCTGTTAGGATTGGCTTTGATCTCCTTGCGCACCTTGTTGAAGCGCCGCCATAGACTGAGTATCCCCCGATGGCTGCGCCAGACATGTCTCAAGTACTTTGCGTGGAACAGCACCGGCCATTCCCGCGCTAGCCCCGGACGGCGGTCGCGCCGGTACATCCGTCTCAAGTAACCGCCTTCCAGCGGATGGATCCCTTCCAGCGTCTTGCAGCCAAAAAACCACAGGCAGTAAAACATCACGTTGCCCGCGCTCATGCCGCAAGCGGCCGCGCGCCGCATCACCCGCTCGATGTGCTCCGGCGTATAATAAGCATCCCACACGCGGTGATAAATCCCCTGCCATTCTTCATGTGACATCCGGCTGTGACCCGTCGTGACATGTTCCAGATCGTACTTGTTCATGTCCGGGTCCATCCATATTTTTTGCGCCGAGAGATTCTTATGATCCTCGGAGCCCGGCAGCGGCGTCAGACAAAAGAATTCCAGCAAGTCGACCGGCAGTTCTTCCTTGATAATCTCAATATCACCGAGGATGCTCTCCGGGCTGTCGGCCGGAAAGCCCAGAATATAACCGCAGTAAGTCACCACGCGCACCGCCTTCCAGCGTTGCAGCATGGCGCGGTATTCGGTTATGCGGTTCTGCTTTTTTTTCGCCGACAACAGATTGTCCGGGTTGATATTCTCAAGACCGATGAAGACCCTATGGCAACCGGCCCGGGCGGCCTTTTCTATGAAGTGTGGGATCTTATGGCACATGGTATCGACTTGAATGATAAAGCTGACTTTGAGTCCCTCGCGCTCACGCAATTCTATCATGCGGTCGAAAATGGCTTCCCAATTGCGATTGCGCGCGAAGTTGTCGTCGGTGATAAAAAAACTTTTCACGCCGTTGGCGAAGTTGGCGCGCACGATCTTTTCCACGTCATCGGCGCTGCGGTGGCGCGACTTGCGGCCCTGCACGTTGATAATCGTGCAGAAGGAACACTGGAAGGGACAGCCGCGTCCCGCGTCGAAGCTGGTATAAGAACCGGCCGTGCGCGTGACCGCCGCCGGCGGCAGGATGGGAAAGACCGCGCCCTCCATCGCCGGCAGGTCATCCATATAATTGTAAATCGGCTGGAGTTGCTTCGCCCAGGCATCTTTCAACACCCGCTCGAGCCGGCCCTCGGCCTCGCCGGCAAAAATCGTAATGCCAATCGCCAGCGCATCTTTGATGTCATTTGGCATCTCGGGAAGCATGGCGAGACAGCCGCTGACGTGAAACCCGCCGATAACAACCGGGACACCTGCAGCTCTGAGAGGCCGGGCGATGTCGATGGCGTGGGGAAACTGGTTTGATTGCACTCCGACCAAGCCCACCACACCCCCATCAGCCGCCAGCACGCGCCGGGCGACCCGCGACGGCTTGATGCGAGTATTGGTTTCGTCATAGACCTCGATCTCAATATCAACGTCCGGACCCAGTACCCGCCGCGCCGCGCAATCGGCGGCAAGCGCGTGTAATGAACCGAGCGAATTGGACGGGATTGCCGAGCGCACCCACTGAATAACATAACCGTTATCGTCGTAGTGCGACGGCTTGATCAGAACAAGACGGAAAATTTGGCGGCGGGGCATGATTTTGCTCGATGCTCGGTCGCGAGCACCGCTCGTCTACTAATTACTGGATATCCCCGCTTCCTGCAACGGGCGGCATTGTCGCTGCTATTTCTGTCGCTGCGCTCCCGTTCACTTACGTCGCTACGCTCCCGTTCAAATCGTTCAAGACGTTCAATCGCTTCGCTCCGTTCAAAACGTTCAAAAACAAAGTCCACGTGGAAATCTCCAGGTTTCGAACAGTTTTCAACACATCGGCATGAGCGAGGAAAGAAATGGCTAGTTGAGCCAAGTTTCTCCCTCCGACTTAAACGGTTTGAACGTATTGAACGGCTGGAACGTTTTGAACGAGTTCAGGCGGTTACCGCGCCATGTTGATGCGCGCCGCTCTTTTTCAGCGCAGCCTTGGCTGCGTCGGTGACCGTGAACAGCGCCAGTGACTCTTCATCCGTCTCTTCCACCGGCGTCAAGGCCAAATCGCTGTAGGCGCGGCGATTGGGATCGGCTTTGATCTCTTTGCGCACTTTGTTGAAGCGGCGCCATAATGAAAACATGCCCCGGTGGGTACGCCAGACATGCCTTAAATACTTCGCGTGGAAAAGCACCGGCCATTCAAGCGGTAAGCCGGGGCGGCGGTCGCGCCGGTACATCCGTCTCAAGTAACCGCCTTCGAGCGGATGAATGCCTTCCAACGTCTTGCAGCCATAAAACCACAGGCAGTAGAACATCACGTTGCCCGCGCTCAAGCCGCAGGCGGCGGCGCGCCGCATCACCCGCTCGATATGCTCCGGCGTGTAGTAATTCTCCCATGCGCGCCGGTAAACTCCCCGCCATTCCTCGCGCGACATCCGGCCGTGACCCGTAGTGACATGTTCCAGATCGTACTTGTTCATGTCCGGGTCCATCCAGATCCCTTGGGTCAAGAGCTTCTTATGATCTTCCGAGCCGGGCAGCGGCGTAAGGCAAAAGAACTCGAGCAGGTCGACGGGCAGTTCTTCCTTGATGATCTC
>DASWHT010000383.1:0-6570 GCA_036398075.1 Binatia bacterium
CACACCATCGTCGGTGGTTACCAGGGCGGTACGGAAATCGATCTGGCCGTGGAACGCGGGGAAGTCATCTGTTGGTCGCCGCTCATCGCCACCTTCTTCGGACGCGAACCTTACATGAGTTGGTACAAGAAAGGCTTCGTACGCGTGCTAGTTCAAATGGGTAAAAAGCGCGATCCGCGGCTTGAGAGCGTGCCAACCATTTATGAGCTGATGGACCAGTATAAAACCCCGGAGGCGGGCAAACGCCTCGCGCGAGTGGTCTTAACAGCCGCCACGCTGGGCCGTCCCATCGTCGCGCCGCCCGCGCTGCCGGCGGAGCGGGTAAAGCTTTTGCGGCAGGCCTACGTCGCGACAATGAAAGATCCGGAGCTTTTGGCCGAAGTGAAGAAACGGCGCTGGGAACTGGCCCCGCTCACCGGCGAAGAGCTCTATGACATGGCCAAAGAGGTCGTGAGTCAGCCGCAAAATGTGATCGATCGAATGAAATGGGTTATCGGGCGGGAATGAAGATGACTAAGCCGTTCAAGAGTTCAAAGGTTCAAGGGTTCAAGGTTCTTTCAGTCTTCGGATTTTTAACTTTTGAACTTTTGAACCCTTTGAACCTTGAACGGGTATTCGCGCAAGGAAATTTCTACCAAGGCAAGACGATACGCATCATCGTCGGTTATCAGCCCGGCGACAATCACGATCAGTGGGCGCGTACCTACGCGCGCTTCCTCGGTAAACATATTCCCGGTAATCCGGAATTCGTCGTGCAGAAGATGCCCGGCGCGGGCGCGATGATCGCGGCCAATCATGTTTATAACCTCACCAAACCCGACGGCCTCACGCTAGGCGCTATCGGTGGCGCGCTGATCATGGCGCAAATAACGGGACGCAAAGAGGTCCAGTTCGACTGGCCCAAGTTCACCTGGATCGGCACGCCCGACCGCGGTGGACATTTGCTATATATCCGCTCCGACGCGCCGTTCAAGACCTTGGATCAATTGCGCCAGACCAACGATCCGCCCAAGTGTTCAGCCACCGGCGTGGGAAGCACCGGCTATGACCTTCCACGTCTCGTGGAAGACGCTCTTGGGCTGAAATTTAAGGTCATAAGCGGTTATCCCGGCGGCGCCGAACAAGACCTCGCCATGGAACGCGGCGAAGTTAACTGCCGCGCGATCACAATAGAAGGGTTCTTCGGGCGCGAGCCGTTCTTGACATGGCATAAAAAAGGCTTCGTCCGGATTCTGCTCCAGACCGAAGAGAAACGGCACCGGAAAATTCCCGACGTACCGACTGTTTTCGAATTGATGGAGCAATACAAAATTTCCGAGGCGAAGCGCCGCCTGGTCACAACCTATCTAGGTCTGTGGGGCTTCGGCTCACGGCCCATCGTTTCGACACCCGGGCTCCCCGCGGAACGGGTCAACATTTTGCGCGAGGCCTGGACCAGAATGTTCAAAGATCCCGAGTTCAACGATGAGCTAAAGAAGCGCAACTGGGAGGCAGGTCCCATCGGCGGCGCGGAGCTTGAATCTCTGGCGAAGGAAATCGTCAATCAGCCGCCCGATGTGACCGCGGCGCTCAAGCGAATCTTGAGCAAGTAGAATCGTTGGTCGGAAATGGAGTGTTGGGTTTTAAATGCATAACTCCCCCTACTCCACCATTCCAGTACTACGGGCCAGGATGGGTTGACCCAAGATTCAATATGCGATATGGAGCAGGTCCGCAGGTCGAATAGAGCTTTAGGAGTTTCATATGCTTGAAGCCTTCGTTAGCGGGTTTTGGCAAGTTCTCGCCTGGCCGGCATTTGGCTATATGCTGCTGGGGATCTTCATCGGCTTCTGGGTCGGCCTGCTTCCCGGCATCGGCGGCCTGTCGACCTTGGCGTTGATGTTGCCGTTCTCCTATACGATCAAGACACCCATCGAAGCCTTCTGCTTTCTGCTCGGCATGCTCGCGGTCACCAGCACCACCGGCGACCTGACCTCGATTCTCTTCGGTATTCCAGGGGAAGGGTCGTCCGCCGCGCTCATATTAGATGGCTATCCCATGTCTAAGAATGGCGAGGCCGGCCGCGCCTTGGGCGCCGCGATATCCAGCTCCGTGATGGGGTCCGTGATCGGAGCACTCTCACTAGCCATCTCCATTCCCATTATGCGTCCGCTGGTTTTATTGTTCGGATCACCCGAACTGTTCGTCATCGCCATCATGGGCATTACGTTTATCGGAACGCTTGCCGGACCATCGTTGATCAAAGGGCTTCTTGCCGGCGGCCTCGGTCTTATGCTCGCCGCCATCGGCGTCGACCCGCAAACGGGATCTTTGCGCTACACCTTCGGATCGCTTTATTTATGGGACCGGCTCGATCTAATACCGGTTGTCGTGGGGTTGTTCGCCATACCGGAAATCGTCGATCTCGCGGTGCGCGGCACGAGCATCGCTGGCGGCACAACCGGAAAAATTACCGGTGTCATGGAAGGCGTCAAAGACACCTTCCGCCACTTCTGGTTGGTCATGCGTTGCAGTTTGATCGGCGTGTACTTTGGGGTTCTACCGGTTTTGGGCGCCAACGTGGCCCAGTGGATCTCCTACGCCCACGCGGTGCAGGGATTAAAGGACAAATCGAGAGCGGGCAAGGGCGCCATCGAAGGCCTGCTCGGCCCCGCTTGCGCGAACAACTCAACGCGGGGCGGCGATTTGATACCCACTCTTGCTTTCGGCATCCCCGGCAGCGGCGCCATGGCTCTGCTACTCGGTGCCATGTTGATCGTGGGGCTAAACCCTGGCCCGGAAATGCTCAAATCCAAGCTCGACGTCACCTTCGCCATGGTCTGGGTGCTGATCATCGCCAATATAATCGTCGCCGGTATTTGCTTTATCTTTTTGAATCGTCTCGCTTCTCTCACCTTCGTGCGCGGCTCGGTACTGATACCCTTTTTGATGTTTCTGGTTTTTATCGGCTCTTTCACCGCGAATAACGATATCAACGATAACATAACGACAATTCTTTTCGGAGTGATCGGCTACTTTATGGTCAAGTTCGGCTGGCCGCGGCCGCCGCTGATATTGGGCCTGACCCTGGGTAAGATCGCGGAAAATTATTTGTGGATATCCACCGCGGCCTATGGCGCCAAGTGGCTGCTCTTTCCCAGCGTCTTGTCGCTGATTGCCATCACGATCTTCACCATCGCCTATCCAACGATCAAAGAGCGCATGGGCAAAGCCAAATACGAGCGGCCTGCAGACGCGGTGTAGACGCGCTGCGCACGGTTTCGGGTTCCGAGTTTCGGGTCTGGCGTTAACGCAAACCCGAAGCGTATGAGGCGCCTCGGTCAACTATGTTGCTCGCCATTAGTCTGGTACCTGTTCATTCTTCTGCCCAGCTTTGACGAATGGGCATTGGAAAAACTCGAAACCCAGAACACGAAACTCAAAACCGCTTCCCAGCGGTTGACAGCCCAACCCATTCGGTGGGATAAGCAAATTAATCTTACCTGCATAAGGAGGCTCTTCTAATGGCTCACGATTTGGTAATTAAAAACGGCACTGTTATAGACGGCAGTGGAAGCCCAGGCTTCGAAGCAGATGTCGCCATCGACGGCGAAAAAGTGACGGCCATCGGCAAAAACCTTGGCTCGGGAAAGAAAGAGATCGACGCCAAAGGTCATGTAGTGGCGCCCGGATTCATCGACTCCCACACCCACATGGACGCCTTCATCGTCCAGTATCCAAACGGCAATCCGGTGGTGAATTACGGCGTCACCAGCATCGTCATCGGCGATTGCGGCGCCTCCTGCGCGCCGGTGCCAGCCAAGCCCGAGCCACGCAAGGTGCTGGTCGAATATCTGCGCCGCGTGTTGGATAAGTATGTCGACGACAAGGACTGGAAGTGGAACACCTACGCCGAATATCTCAATTATATTGAAGGCCATATCGCCGTGAACTGCCTTCCTCTCATGCCCCATTCCCCGGTTCGGCTTACGGTCATGGGCGAAGCGGCCTATGAGCGCGAAGCAAAACCGGAGGAACTCGATGCGATGAAAAAAATGGTGCGCGAAGGGATGGAGTTGGGCGCCATCGGATTTTCCACCAGTCCGCGCGGCGGACCCGCGATTCACGCCGGCACGCCGAGCACCTTCGCCAATCATAACGAGATCGTCGAGCTGGCCAACGTAGCGGCGGAATACAACGGCTGTTTTCAATTCAACGGCTTTCAGATGATGCTCCAGCCCGAGAGCGGCGTTCCCGACATGCTAAAACGCATTCGCGGCTTGCAGATCGGCAACGAATTTCGCCAGCGTCCCGGACAAAAGGCAGACGCCCCCAAGGCCATCGCCTACATGGAGGAAGCGCAGAAGCGCGGCCAACAGCTCTTCGGCGTCGTCATCCCCTACACTCACATTCGCCGCTTTACCATCAACGACTGCTTTTTCTTGAACGGCCTGCCAACCTGGGAAGCGATCAAGAACTCGAGCGACCTCAGCAGCAAGCTCGGGGATAAAGAAATCAGAAAAAAACTCGAACAAGAACGCATTGCGGGAGCCGGCAAACCGGAATTTCCCGAATGGCATTCTTGGGACCGCATGGTTTTCGAACATATCGAGAAACCGGAACTCAAAAAACTCGAAGGCAAGAACGTCGCGGAAATCGCGCGGCTCACGGAGAAGGCCGAGGTGGACGCGTTCTTCGATACCTGGCTGGAGGACAATCTCAAATCCCAGTGCGTCTATCACGGCCTCGCCAATGCCCATCAGGATGTTCTGGCACAGATGATTCAGTCGGAAACCAGTTTGATCGGCACCGACGTGGGCGCGCATCTCGACCGTTTCTTCTGGCATGGCGCCCCGGTCAGAGTGCTCGGCTACTGGAGTCGCGAGAAGCATCTGATGAGCCTGGAGAAAGCGGTGCACAAGCTGACCGGGTTCCCGGCTGAGAAGCTTCGCCTTAACCGCGGCCTGCTGCGCGAAGGCATGCCCGCTGACGTGACGATTTTTGACGCCGACAAGATCGACGATTTGGTCAGCGAGAAGCTGCCAGCCGTCATTGACGCTCAAGAAGTCAAACGGCATCCACCCGGGATGAAAGCCGTGGTCGTCAACGGCCAAACGGTAGTCGAAGACGGCAGTTGCAACGATGTTTTCCCCGGCAAGGTGCGCCGCCAGCAACTGTGCGTGTAACCAGCTGGTCCGCTCGGCGAACACTTCGTTTCCCGCTCGTTAAATGTTCTTCTCTCATCCTTCCCTCTCCCTCGGGGAGGGGGTTAGGGTGAGGGCGACGATTATCGAAAATTGAAATTTCCGAAAGAGGGATCCAGGCCAAAATGAACACTTGCGCCATCGACGTGCACCATCATTACGTGCCCGAAAGTCTTTTGCAGGAAGCCAAAGTCCGAGGTAAACACCTTGGCGTCGAGCTAACCGAAAAGGACGGACAGCGCTCGCTTTCCTTCGCCGGCGGCCCGCCGTTCGTTCTTCATCCGGAGCTGCCGGCCATCGACAAGCGGCTCAAGATGATGCAGGACTCAAAGCTCGCCATGGCGGCGTTGGAAGCGCACACCGCCACCCTCGGTTATAGACTCACGAGCGAGCAGGGCGAAAACTGGTGCAACGTTTACAACGACGGTATTTACGAATTGATCAAACGCCATCCCGACAAGTTCGTCGGTTTGGCCTCCGTACCACTGCAGCATCCGGCGCGCGCCGCCAGGGTCTTGGAGCGAGCAGTGCGCGATCTCAATTTCCGCGGCGGCTACATCGGCACCAACGTCAACGGTAATTACTACGGCACCGAGGAGTTCGATCCGTTTTGGGCAAAGGCGCAAGAACTGGATGTCATGGTGGTTATGCACCCGGAAGACGTCGCCGGCGCTGACAAAATGAATCCTTACGGCTTAAAACTCATATGCGGCAATCCCGCCGACAGCGCGCTCTGCTTCGGTTTCATGACCTACAGCGGCGTGTTCGACCGTTTCCCCAACTTGAAGCTCTGCATTCTCCACGGTGGCGGCTTTTTCCCCTATCATCTGGGCCGATTCGACCGGGGATGGCAAGTGCGCTCGGGTGCGCGGGCCGCCGGAGCCAAGATGGCGCCCAGCGCGTATCTAAAAAACATTTATTACGACAACATGATCTACCGGCTCGATACCATCAAGTATCTGATCGGCCTCGGCGGCGTCGACCACATTATGGTCGGCACCGATTACCCGTACGATTTAGGGGATTGGGACGCCGCCAAGAAGGTCGAGCAGCTGGATATTTCGGAAGCCGACAAGCTGCTTCTGCTTGAGGGGAACGCTAAACGGCTCTTGCGAATCTAAGAAGTAGCTTCGCATAGCCGTAATCAAAGGGAAGAAGAGATTTAACCGCAAAGAGCACAAAGGTCGCAAAGTATTGGACGGCTATAGCCGTCCCTTTCGGATAATTTAACCGCAAGGGCAAAGGTCATAAAAATTTTATCTTGCGCGCTTCGCGCCTTATGTGTTCTTTGTGCCCTTTGTGGTTAACTTTCTTGTGTTCGTTCGCGATAACTTTTCATTTGGCGGTGCGGTTCGCCTTCCAAGTTCCGCCGGAACCCAGGCTGCCC
>DASWHT010000384.1:0-10576 GCA_036398075.1 Binatia bacterium
TACAGAAACCCGCGCGCGTTTCAAAAGTATCTCTTTCGCCAGAGAATTTTTCACGACGTGGCCGAACCGGATATTTCCATCGAACTATTCGGCCGCAGGCTGCCGATCCCTGCTATCACGGCGCCGGTGGGGAGTTTCAGCCTTATCGGTAAAGAAACGGAACGGGAAGTAGCGGAAGGGACGGCGAACGCCGGCGCGATGATGTTCACCAGCCAGGCGGCCAAGTTAGATCCCAAAGGTTGGCGCCAAGCGGCCAAGTCGCCGCTGGTATTCATGGCTTACATGAACCGCGGCAGGGAAGAGGTGAGCGAGTACGCGAAGAAGGCTCAAGACTTGGACTTCGCGGCGGTGGGGATCACGATGGATACGGTGAAACCGGTTAAGATCGGCGATGAAGTTCCGATGTCTACAAAAGATGGCAAGCCCCGCAAGGGTCACAAGTCGACCCTCAAAGACATCGAGTGGCTGAAGCAACAGGTAAATCTCCCGGTTGTGGTCAAGGGAATCATGGGCGCCGACGACGCCCGGGGCGCGGTTAATGCCGGCGCGGACGCCGTAGTGGTCTCGAATCACGGCGGCAGGATTCTCGACTTCAATCGAGCGGCGCTGGAGGCGCTGCCGGAAGTGGTCGAGGCGGTCGGCGACCGAGTGCCGGTGATACTCGACAGCGGTGTGCGCAGCGGCGGCGATATCGTAAAAGCGCTGGCCCTTGGCGCCACGGCAATTCTTGCGGGCCGCCCGGTGGCCTGGGGCGTAGCGGCCTTCGGCGCGCGTGGCGTCGAACGGGTTTTCGCGATTTTCGAAGAAGAGATGAAACGCGTGATGTGCATGACGGGAGTAGCCAAAGTCAGCGAAGTGACCAAATCGATCCTATTTCGCGATGAGACCGGGGAGGTACGCCGATTATGAGCTGGGTATTTTGGGGCATTATTTTGGTATTTGCCGGCTGGGTCATCTGGACCTACAACGGACTGGTGGCGCTGCGCAACCAGTTGCAAAATGCCTGGAAACAAATCGACGTGCAGTTAAAACGCCGCTACGATCTGATTCCCAACCTGGTGGAAACCGTCAAGGGCTACATGAAGCACGAGCAGGACACGCTGCAGAAGGTCATCGAGGCGCGCAGCAAGGCGATGGCATCGACGGGAGTCAAGGAGTCCGCCGAAGCGGAAAGCGCGCTATCCCAGTCCCTCGGAAAAATCTTTTTACTCATGGAAAACTATCCTGACCTGAAGGCCAACCAGAACGTATTGCATCTGCAAGAGGAGCTGACGACGACGGAAAACCAGATCGCCTTTTCGCGCCAATATTACAATGATCTCGTCATGCGCTTTAACATGCAGCAGGAAGTGTTTCCGGCGAACATGATCGCCTCTTTTTTCCGGTTCCAGCCGAGTGAATTTTTCAACGTTGCCGAAGCTGAAAAGAGCGTCCCACGGGTCAATCTCACGTTGCCGGCTTAATCGAGGCATGAGTTTCTGGAGCCGCGCAAACCTCAAGATTTCGCCGCCCGCCAGGCGCGCAATGCCCGAGCCAGCGCCGTCATCGTTTTTTGCTTTGTGATTTTTTTTCTGGTCATTGGGTTGTCTGTCGACTACGTGTATCTGGGCGCCTTTACACCAGGCGGCCCGCGCTTTCCCATCGCCACCGCAAGCGCGCTCGTTTTCGCGCTTATCATGACGCTCACGGCCTATGGCTTCGGCGGCAATCTGATCCTTGCTTCCGTCGGCGCGGAAGGTCTGGACATCAAGGTTCCTGAACATCGCGAGCTGCACAACGTTGTCACGGAAATGGCGCTGGCGTCGGGCTGCCCCATGCCTAAGGTCCATACGGTTTACGATCCGGCGCCCAATGCTTTCGCCACCGGTAGAGATGAAAAATCATCGGCCATCTGCGTTACGACGGGCCTCTTGGCGCTGCTTGACCGCGAAGAGACCCAGGGCGTGGTGGCCCACGAAATGGCCCATATCAAAAACCGCGATACCCTGGTGATGATGCTGGTGAGCGTGCTGCTCGGCGGCGTGGCCCTGTTATCGGATTGGGCGCAACGCTCTTTTTTTCACTCCCGCCACGGGCGCCGCGGCGGCGGAAATCTTCTCATCGTGATTCCCGCTCTGCTATTGATCATGCTTTCGCCGCTGATTTCGCGGCTGCTCGCCATGGCGGTATCGCGCCAGCGGGAATACTTGGCCGATGCGACGGCGGTTGAGTTCACTCGAAATCCCCTGGGGCTCGCCCGCGCGTTGGAAAAGATTCGCGACGCGAATATACCCTTCCAAAAGGCCTCCCGCGGCACCGCGCATCTGTTCATCGCCAGCCCCTTTCACCGGCGCGTCGACCAGCGCGACGGCAAATTGGCCGATCTGTTAGGCACGCATCCGCCCATCAACCGGCGCATCCTGCTGCTCTATCAGATGGCGGGACTGCGTCCGGCCATTCAAGAACCCAAAAATCAAAGGCTTCAAGCTATTTCTACGACCGCGAGCTGAGTAAAAGAATGCGGGGGCGGACATGGTGCAGTGTCCTCAGTGCAACGTAGCGATGAATGAAGTGACGGCGCGCGCCAATCCCGGCACGCTGATCCAACTGGATCAGTGCCGGAAATGCGGTGGCATCTGGTGCGACAAGTGGGAATTGTTTCCGGTGGATCCCGACGAGGCGGAGCGGGTGGATGCCAAGGACGCAGTGGACGTGTCACTGCTTGCGGCGCCCTCTACACTGACTCGACGATCACTTTACTGTCCGCGCTGCACCGCGCCGTTACAGCGGTGTAATGACCCAGCCTTGCCCGCCGACCTCCTGTTTGAGCGTTGTTGGCGCTGTGAAGGTATCTGGCTCAATCGCGGCCAAATGCGGCGGTATAAGGATCATCAAAGACGAGTCCAACTGAAAAAAATGGGCGCCGACGCGATCATCCAAAAGATTCCCCAGGTTTATGAAAACCCCGAGTCGTGGGTCGTAAAGGGCACGCAGGGGATGATGGCCTATCCGCGCATGGGCGATGATTCGGCGGAGGAACTCAAGCCCAGTTTGGGCGGGGTGGTCGCGACGATCTTGCAAACCCTCCTGCGCGCAGCATTAGGCGTTTAACCGCGCGTCACGCCGCGCCCCCTACCGCGCGGTAGATCACGTCTGAGAAAATGACACCAGATCAATTTCCACCAAGGCATTGCGCGGCAATTCCGCCACAGCGACGGTAGAACGGGCCGGCTTGGAGTTGCCAAGATATTCCGCGTAGACCTCGTTCATGGCGGCAAAATCGGCCATATTCTTCAGGAACACGGTCGCCTTGACCACCTGACTCATCGATGAGCCGGAAGCCTCCAAGACCGCTTTGAGATTTTCCAACACCCGGCGCGTTTGTTCCTTAATGCCGCCTTCAACCAAATTGCCGGTCTCCGGGTCAATAGGGATCTGACCGGCGGTGTATACGAAACCGTTGGCTTTGATCGCTTGTGCGTAAGGGCCGATAGCCTTGGGCGCTTCATTGGTTTGAATCGTTTCCCGGCTCATGATTTCCTCCTGCATTTCTTAGCGAGCGCAATCGTACAATAGCCCTTGTAGCCGAGCAATCATTCTGGCTGGATTGGGTGTTCCCTTGCACCGGGAAAGAATTTCGTCCTATGATCACACCAATCGGAAAATCGCGAGGGAGAGACAATGATGAAGCCCGTCGCAATGCTCGTTGGGTTGGCCGCTCTTTTTTTTACTTTCACTTCCTCGGCCGATGTCGGCCACGATCACGGAGCGTCGGACAAATTCGGCGCGCCGCTTTGGGTCTGGGGCGTCGGATTAGGAGTCCTGGCGGTTGTCAGCCTCGCATTGTTTGTCCAGGCGCGGCGAGGGAAGCTGATCGGCGAGCGCTTTAGGGGGTTTAGCCGCAATGCCAAGCTGTTGCTGATCCGCAGTCCCTTCAGCGGCCTTTCGGTGAGCCTGCTCCGACTGCTTTTCAATCTATATCTTCTCGCCGTCGGATTCGATCTCCTCTTCGTCGCGAAGTTCGCGGCCATCAACTGGACCTTTCACGGCCTCTCTGTGATTCCGGCGGGAATCATTTCCGACTTGTTCGGCCGCCGGCGCGTTTTTCTGATCTCATACGCCGGCAATCTTTTGACCACGACGGCGATTATCTTTGTCACTGACCCCCAATGGCTGTTGATCTTGGCGGCGGTCATCGGCTTTTTCGAAGGAGGTCACGCCATCGTCGGCCCGCCATTCATGGTGGAGCAGAGCAAACCCAGTGAGCGGGTCAATCTCTTTAGCCTCAACGGCGGCATCCAGGTCGCCGCGGCGAGCGTCGGTAACCTGGCTGCCGGCGTATTGCCGCTGGTGTTTGCGTCGCTATTTCACATCGGCCCCGAAAGCGAGTGGGCGCGCCGCGCCGCTTTGCTCTGCGCGGTACCGATCATGTTCTGCTCGGCAATTCCCATCTATTTGATCAAAGAAGAGTGGAAGCCCGTCAATATTCGGCGCTGGTTCAAAGACATCGAAAACTACCCGCGCATCGGGATGCTGGCGTTAACCGAAGGGTTGATCGGTCTCGGGTTGGGATTTTCGGCGCCGTTTTTCAACGTGTTCTTCGAACAACATCTCAGGGCGTCGACGCTTCAGATCGGCGCTATCTTCGCCACCGCGTCGGTTCTAACGGCGATCATGACGATATTTATTCCTTACCTCGTGGCGCGCCTGGGGCGGGTGCGCACCGTCACGTTTGTGAAGCTCGCCGGGCTGCCGGCGCTCATTATGCTGGGCATGTCCCACGACATCGTTTGGGCGGGCGTATTCTACGTGCTCGCGATTCTTTTCATCGGCGGGCCGTATCCGAACAAAGGCATTTCCGATCCGATATACACACTGTTTGCGATGGAAGTCGTCAAAGAGCGCGAGCGCGGCACGACCAACGGCATCATGCACGCCTTTGTCGAATTTCCCATGGGAATCGGCGCGGGGCTAGCGGGCTCGTTCATGGCGGTGGGAGATTGGCAATCGGCCTACGTTCTCGGCGGTGCGATCTTCGGCCTCGCGTTTGTTCTTTATTATCTCTATTTCGCCCGGCTCGATGTGCCGGAGGCTGGGTTAGAGCCGGCTACTGCAAGGAGTCGGGCCTAGTCGCAATGATGAGACTCCTTACGGCGCACAAAATCTTGATCGCCACGGCGGTGATCTTTTTCGTCTTCTTCGCGCTGTGGGAGTTACGCAATCATGCCAACACCAACGATGGCTGGGCGGTGTTTCGCGCCGTTTTGTACTTTCTGGTGGCTATAGGCTTCGGAGTCTATTTCAAGAAACTGAAACGATGGTATAAATAAGTCTAGCGCGCATGGAATAATGGAATTCTCGCCGTTTTTAGTCGAAGTGTCCGAAGAAGAGGTTCGCGGCGAGCGGCGCAAAGCGCGGCAGCTGCGCGCCAGCCAGTGGTGGAAGCGCAAGCGCGCCGCCGGCATCTGCCATCACTGCGGCGCGAAATTTCCGCCCAAGGAATTGACCATGGACCACCTCGTGCCGCTCATCCGCGGCGGCAAGTCGACCAAGGGTAATTTGGTGCCAAGCTGCAAGCAATGTAATACCGCGCGCAAGTACCGCTTGCCTTTTGAAGACCAACGGGCATAGATTTCGAATCGACGGCGATGGCTCTGTGGCGTCGGGGTCTTTTAATGGAGAGCCCATTATGAGTACAGAAACTTTATTGGTGCGCACGATGTCTGACACAGTGGAGACTGATATCCACAGAGTGTTGACGATCGCCAACGAATTATTGCCCCGTTATGACCTGGCGCCGCTGTCCTTCGAGCAGCTGAGAAAAATCGCCGACGGCCCGTTCGACTTGTTTCTGATTCCGCTGATCTTCAGCAAAGAGTTTGCCATAGACCGTAACTTGCCCTTCAACGAAGCCAAGCGTGTAGAAATTCGCAGACAGGCGCTGGAGATCGCGCGCAAGCACGGCTTCGATATGAACCCGCCGGACTTTATCCAGGGCATCGAAGAATCGTTAAGAACGACCCAACACGCCGGGCTGCGCAACGTCCTCATGACTACCGGTGGACGCCGTTACAAACACCAGGCCATGGAGAAAGCCGGCATCGGCGGCTACTTCGACGAGATCGTCGACCGCGACGAAACCTATTATGCCAAGGAACAGGGCCTCTATTACCTTTACCGCAAACATAAGTCTCCGCGCCTGCGCATTATTCTACTCACAGGTACTGCGACCTATATACGCGCCGGCAACAACGCCGACGGTTGCAAAGTCGGCAATACTGAACTGGAAGTGGTCACCATAGCGCTGTCGACCGAGCACGCGTACAACGATGAGGAGACGCTAGGAGCCGCGGGCCCGAAAATGCTCATTCGTCGCTACGATGAACTGTTACCGAGTTTGGCGGGCAAGAATCTTTTGGCCGCTTAAAACACTTGCACGCGCTGGTGTTAGGTTTTCGGATCCTCTGGTATTCTATGAAATTTTTCGGACTTAAAAACTTCGCTTCAAGTCGCAATTCAGGCCACCACCAACCTCGGCTTTCCCGTTCGAATTTACGGCAACCCGGGCCACGCAAGAAATTCAGCGTCTTTGGAAAATGGCGAGGTTTGGATGCAGCCTGGGAAGATCCTCACTCAAGAATTTAAAATCAGTCGAAAACAAACTGTATCCTGGCAAGTCTGTCAAAGGTACGAAGCGTATTTCCTTAATTTCCGGCGAACAAGGTTTGAAGTCGCCTAGGCTCAAAGCTTTTCTCAAGGCGGCAAACCCCTCAACTGGAACGCAGCGAAAATAGAAGTCCAGCCTGTAAGGGCCGGGTTCTTCCGCGACATAGGGGATAGCGTCGATACGAAGGAGTCTGGTCACGTTTATTTCGATGCCGAGTTCCTCCGATATTTCACGGCGTAGCGCGGATTCAATCACATTGTCCGGTAATTTGTCATTGCTCGGCCTTTTCGGGTCTCCGGGAGTCGATTCGAGGGATCCCCCCGGCAGACCCCATGCACCCCTTGGCCGATAACTATGCTCAACCAGAAGTATTTCAGGAGGCGCGGTGCTCTCGTCGATCATGACGGCAACCGCTCCGACCAGCCAGTTCCGGGAGAGCAATCCCTTCAAAAAACCGGCCAGTCGCGGCGGAAACAGCCGCCAAACGAGCAAAGTCAAGCGATGAAGATTTGGGTGGTGTTCTATGAAATGCGTGAGTCGGGTCCACATCCTTGTTTCTCTACTATAGAGACATGAGGAGTACAATAATCCGTTCCTTCGTTGTAAACTTGTCGAAGAATTTCGGAGCGACTTAATGGACGGGGTGAAATGCTTTCTGGCGGGGCGTGTTGTCGTTAAGGTGGGGGACATCACCAAGGACGAAGCCGATGCCATCGTCAATGCGGCGAATGGTTCGTTGTTGGGCGGTGGCGGCGTCGATGGCGCCATTCACCGGGCGGGCGGCCCGGGTATTCTAAAAGAGTGCAAGGAAATTCGGCGCGCCGAGTATCCCGGCGGCTTGCCCACGGGTCAGGCGGTGGTGACCACGGCGGGAAGGATGGCGGCAAAGCATGTGATTCACGCGGTGGGGCCGGTTTACGGCCGCGGCGGCGCCGACAAGGCTGAATTACTGACCGCGTGCTATCGAAATTCGTTGAGACTGGCGGCGGAAAAGGGGCTTAAGACCATCGCTTTCCCGGCGATCTCCACGGGAGTTTATGGCTATCCGCTGGACGAGGCGGCACGCGTGTCGTCAGGAGCTATTGAAGCGTTTCTCAAGGCTGATAAATCGATTCAAGAAGTCCGGCTGGTTTTCTTCAGCCGGTCGGATGTGGACATCTTCTTGCAGCACCAGGCGTTTTCGGAATAGATGGAGGCGGGAGGCGACAGGCTAGAGGCGTGAGGGTGCAAGGCAACAAAGCAGTCAACCTGCGGCGGCCGTGAGTAGAATGAACGGATCCATAAAACCCACGAGGATTGGCATCGAGGGGGTATTTTATTCGCTGGCGCATGCGCCGGATTTGGTGCGGTTTGGCTCGAAACCGGCGCGCGAAATTGCCGCTCGTCCCGAGCTTGGAGCAGCGCTCAGAAGCAAGCTCAGAAGTTTCAGCGCAGCCGTGGCCTATGCGCCGCATCAAGTTTACATCGGCAACATCACGCCGAAAGAACTGAGCGGTTTGCCGATGCCGTGGTACGAAAAGCTAATTGAAGGCGCCACGGCACAGGGGCCCTTCGGCGACCTCGTAGACCAGGAATGGTTTTATTCCATGCTCCGGGCCGCGGATCAATTCGAGCTGGTAACGCTGGAAGAAGAATGGTTTAACGATCGCGGCCCGGCCCGGCGCAACGGCCGCAAAGCGCGACTCCAGCCGCTCGACGGCATCCAGGGCCTGTGTGACAAAGGCGCGCTGCCGCTTTACTCGGGCGCTAGGCTCACCGGCGCTTTCGGGGCGGGGCATGCGGAGGACGCCAATCTCAGCGCCGACGTCTTGCTGGAAAATCTGGCCGCGAAAGTAAGCGCGGCGCATGCTCTACGGTCGGTGCTCGCTGGTATGCGAACCGATCCATCCGATATCGACTACGTGATCAGTTGCTCGGAGGAAGCCGTGGGTGACCGCTACAACCGGGGCGGCGGCAATCTGGCCAAAGCCATCGCCGAAGAAGCCGGCTGCGAAAACGCCGGCGGCTCAGATACCAAGGCGTTTTGCGCCGGGCCGCTCTACGCGATGGTTCATGGCGCAAGTCTCATTCAATCCGGCGTTTGCCGCAAAGTCGCCGTTGTCGCCGGCGGATCGCTTGCGAAGCTTGGGATGAAATTCGAATCGCATCTCAAAAACGGCATGCCGGTGCTGGAAGATGTTCTCGGCAGCTTCGCCGTCGTTCTCGGTCCGCCAAAGGATGGAGAACCCTGCATGCGCCTCGACTCCGCGGCGTTTCATCCCGTGCGTGCAGGCGCTTCACCGCAGGCGATGGCCGAGTTCTTGGCGGAAAAGCCGTTGGCCAGGCTCGACATGAAATTAACCGACGTGGACCGCTACGGCGTTGAGTTGCATAATCCCGAAATCACGGTGCCGTCGGGCAGCGGCGACGTGCCGCTGACCAATTATCGGACACTGGCAGCGCTGGCGGTGATGCGCGGACAGATTCAAAAAAATCAGATGGCGGATTTCGTCAAATCGCGCGGTATGGTCGGTTATGCGCCGACCCAGGGACATATTCCCTCGGCGATCGTTTATCTGGGCCACGCGTTGGATGCCTTGCGCAGGGGAGAAATTAAAAATGTATTGTTGATCGCTAAAGGAAGTCTCTTCCTCGGCCGCATGACGCAGTTGTCGGACGGCTGCTCTTTTCTAGTTGAGATGAACGGAAATTGATCGGAGGATCGATGCTATCAGGTAAAAAGATTATCGCCATCGGTGAAAGGGACGGCGTGCCGGGAGCCGTGATCGCGGAGTGTCTCGAAGGCGCGGGGCTGGAGGTCGTCTTTCAGGCGACTGAGTGCTTCGTCTGAACCGCCGCGGGCGCGATGAACTTCGAGAACCAAGGAGTCATCATGCGCCTGGCGGACCAGTATGGTCCGGAGAATCTGGCGGTGGTCTTGGGCAACGGCGAAGCCAACGGCGTCGAGGTTTTCGCCGAGACCGTGACGCAGGGCGACCCCAGCTACGCCGGCCCGCTGGCGGGCGTGGCGTTAAAAATTCCCGTGTATCACGTCCTGGAAGAGGAAATATTGGGCGCGCTGCCGGACAATCTGCGCGAGGAAAAGCTCCAGCTGTCGTCATTGGTCATCGACGTGGAGCCGATGCATCAGGTATTAAAAAGAGCGAGGGAAAAACTCTAACGCGGTTCAAAGTTCAAGGTTCAACGTTCAATGGAAGATTCCGAAGTGACTTTGAACCTTAAACATTGAACTTTGAACGGCGGCTATCTTTTATAAAGTCCTTTAATGAACCCGGAGTCCTCTAATTCTTTAATGAAGCGCGTATCGAAATAATCCTTCACGTTGGCCTGGGCGGCTTTGGGACTTTTTTCGCACCTCCGGCTCGTCATATCCTGACGGGCCTTATTGGTTTGACAGGCTACACTGCTTCATGGTCCTTGGATAACGGAATCTTCCAGTCGCGTTGACTTCGGCGCCATTTTCGACTTCAATTGCCGCGAAATGAAAAAGCCCATCGACCTCGTGATGTTCGATCTAGACGGCACCTTGGCGGACACCGGACGGGATCTCGCGGACGCGGTTAACTTTACCCGCGCTCACTTCGGCCTGCCCAACTTGCCGGATGCCATGGTGCTGGCTCATGTCGGGCGCGGCGTGGAGCACCTGCTTAAACAGGCTCTTCCTGAAGAAAATCCCCATCGCTTCGAAGAAGTTCTCCGCGTGTTTCTCCGGCGCTACGAAGATCACCTGCTCGACGCCACCGTGCTGTATCCCAATGTTCATGAAACGCTGGAGTATTTTCGCGAGAAACGGCAGGCTGTGGTGAGCAATAAAATACGCCGGCTTACGGTTGCGGTGCTGCGCGGCTTGGGAGTCGAGAGCTTTTTTGACATGATCTTGGGCGGGGACAGCGCGCCGGAAAAAAAACCCTCCCCCGCGCTCTTGCATCG
>DASWHT010000385.1:0-9578 GCA_036398075.1 Binatia bacterium
CCGCTGCCGCGCCATACGTGATAAATAGTCGAGCTGGTGTGGCGATGGCTCTTGGTTTTTTCCCCCGCGCGCAGCATGTGAATCTGGCACGCCATGGTGGGCAGGGTTGGCCCGCCGTTAATTGGATTAGCGTAGTCGAGGACGATGCCATCGTAGGGGTCACCGGGTTGTTCGCCGACTTTGCTCAAGGCTCTTTCCGTGTCCGCCCATTTGTAACAAAAGGCCGGCGGTTGGATTGAATTCGTTTTCGTCCACGCCGGCCGGAGCGCGCCGGCGGTGGCGAGCGTGTAGCCCTCGGGTTTCGTGACCGTTTGTTTCCGGCGCGGGTCGGGCTCATGAAAATCGGTTTCCAATAGTCTTACGAGTGGCGCGTCGAGGCCGTCGAGCCACATCATATTCTCACCGCGGTTCTCATGGTCATGCCAGGTCCAGCTCGGCGTGGTGACGAAGTCGCCGGCGCCGATCTCAAAGGATTCGCCCTCGACGATCAAACGGGTACCGTGGCCCTTTAGAATGAACCGAATCGCGCCAGCCATATGTCTGTGCGACAAGGCGTCCTCGCCGGGCTTCAATAATTGTAAATTTAAGACCAGCGTGCGCGACGTGCCGTTCTTGAGCGACGGGTTCCAGAGCTGAATCACCCGGCGAAACGAGACGTCCAGACCAACCACGTCGCCGGCTTTTTCCATGGCGGCGAAAAGATCTTTGCCCTTCCAGTGACAGGGTCCGAAAGACGGCACGGGCTCGCGGTACACGTCTCCTTGATTGTTTTGCCAGTAGCCTTTGAAATTCTTGTTTTGCAGTTCTTCCTCGAAAGCTTTGAGTGCCTCAGACATGGGTTTGTCCTCCTGTTACGTCGCTTCTAGCCCATTTCCAACCAGGGTTGCAACCATGGCCTCGCGAGACAACTTGAGCGCTATCTTGGCCCTCCTCCTGAGGGCGGGTTGCAACCCGCCCCTACGAAGACCATGCCTCAGGCGCTGCAGTATCTTGAACGCGAAACGCAAAACCCGAAACTTAAAACACCTACTCGATGGCTTTTACGGTGATCATGTTGGTTGACCCGGCTTGATGGAGGGGCAAGCCTGCCGTAATCGCCACCAAGTCGTGACGTTTCACGATACCGGAATCCACCGCTTTCTTTTGCACCACGCGCATCATCTCGTCGGTGCTTTTGAAGCCTCTTACCGGCAGCGGGTAAACGCCCCAAACTAAGCACAACGTTTTTACGGTCTGCATATTGGGAGTGATGGCAATGATGGGCTGCTGCGGGCGGTAACGGGCGATCAGGCGCGCCGTGCTGCCGGAGGACGTCGGGATCAAAAAAGCTTTGACGTTCAGGTCGTGCGCCAAGGAGATGGCGCCTACGCTGATGGCCTCCGGGACGGTTCTTTGCAGTCCGGTGAAACGCTGGCGCGGCTCCAGTATTTTTTCGGTTTCCACGGCTACCTGTGCCATGATCTTGACCGCTTCAACGGGGTATTCGCCGGCGGCGGTCTCCTCCGACAGCATCAACGCGTCGGTGCCGTCGAGGACCGCGTTGGCGATGTCCGTCACTTCCGCGCGCGTGGGGCGCGGGTTCCACACCATGGAGCGAAGCATCTGCGTCGCCGTGATGACCGGTTTGCCGAGGTGGTTGGCCTTGCGGATCATCATCTTTTGCACGGCGGGAATGCGTTCCTGGGCGATCTCCAAGCCTAGATCGCCGCGCGCCACCATGATGCCGTCGACGATTTCCAAAATTGCGTCGATATTATCCACCGCCTCGTGTTTTTCCATTTTTGCGATGAGCGGAATGGTCGAACCGCGGGTTTGCAGCTCGTGGCGCGCATAAAGAATATCGCGGCTGGTGCGCACGAAGGATAGCGCGATCATGTCGACTTTCTGCTCGATCCCGAAAGCCAGATCTTTCTTGTCGCGTTTCGTCAGCGCGCGGATGTTCAAGCTGCCATGCGGGAAGTGAATCCCTTTGTGCGAGCCGAGTATGCCGCCGACGATGATTTTACACTTGACCTCGTGTTTGCCGACCTGGGTCACTTCAAGTTCGATCTCGCCATCGCCCACGAGAACACGATCGCCCTTTTTGACCGCTCGCGTGAGCCCGGGGAAGTTAACCGACACGGCCAGCTCGGAGCCAAGAATTTTTCTCGCGGTTAGGACGAACTGCCGCCGCGTTTCCAGCCGCACCCGGTCGCCGCCGACGGGGCCTATGCGGATCTTTGGCCCAGGAAGGTCCTGGAGGATGGCCACCGGCGTGTCAAGCAGCCGTTCGAGGCGGCGTATCCTGCGAATGACGCGGCCGTGAAAGGTATAGTCGCCGTGGCTGAAATTCAGGCGGGCGACGTTCATTCCCGCCTGGATTAGAGCTTTGAGAACTTTCTCGGAAGAGCTTGCGGGGCCGATAGTGCAAACGATTTTAGTTCGCCGCATTTGAAACAATCTACACGAGACGTTGGCAGAATCAACGAAGGCAGGTTCCAAGTTTCTGGTTCCTAGTTTCTGGTTGACGGAGACGAAGCGAAGCCCCGGTGGTTAAAGCGCGGGAATCAGACTGGAAACCAGAAACTTGGAACTAGAAACTAAAGGCCGGAAGCGGTTCTTTTCAATCGCGGATCGAGCAGATCGCGCAGGGCATCGCCGAGCAAGTTGATGCCGAGGACGGTGATAAAAATACATAGACCGGGGAATAGCGGCATCCACCAAGCGGTGCTGATGTAGATGCGCGCGTCGGCGAGCATGGTGCCCCAAGTTGGAATTTCCGGCGGCACGCCGACGCCGAGGAAGCTCAAGCTCGCTTCGGCGATGATCGAAGACGCCATTGCGAAGGTGCCGATGACCAGCGAGGTTTGAATCAGATTGGGGATGATATGACGCACGATAATTTGTGCCTGTGTGGCGCCGAGACAGCGCGCTGCCACCACGAAGTCGCGCTCGCGCAATGACAGAGCTTGGCCGCGGACCACGCGGCAGTAGGGAATCCAGCGCTGGGCGACCAGGGCAAGAATGAGATTGAACAGGCCCTGGCCGAGGAAGGCCATGATGGTGATGCCGAGCAGCAGCGGCGGAAACGCCCAGACGACCTCGACCAATTTCTGAATTACAAAATCGACTTTACCGCCGAAATAGCCCGAGATGGCGCCCAGCGTGACACCGATAAAACCGGAGACGAAGACCACGGCGAATGCCACCAGCAACGATACCCGGGCGCCGTGAATGACCCGGCTCACGATATCGCGGCCCAAGTTATCCGTGCCGAGAACATTGGGCGCGCCGATTCCCTGGGGCGCTTTCATCATCCGTGTCAGCTCTTGTTTGTTGGGATCGTGGGGCGCGAACGACGGCCCGAGAATGCCGATGAAGATAAAGGCCAAGACAATCACGCCCCCGGTGAACGCCTTGACGTGCAACCGCGGCCATACACCTGCGAGCCGGCCCGGGATTCTTTCAGTAGCGGATTCGAGGGTCAATGACTGCATAGAGTCCATCGATAATCAAATTGATCGCGACAAATGCCACGGTATAGGTCATCACCAAGCCCGTGACCAGCGGATAATCGCGCGCGTTCAACGCGGTAATTAGCAGGCTGCCGCCGCCCGGCCACGCGAAGACGGTCTCGACGATGATCGAGCCGCTGAGCAGCGTGCCCAATTCTAGTCCGACCACAGTGACGACGGGAATGAGCGCATTGCTCGTGACATGGCGCCACACCACGTTCTCTTCTTGCAGTCCTTTGGCGCGCGCGGTGCGGACGTAGTCTTCGTTCATGACCTCCAAAATGGCCGAGCGGGTGACGCGCATTAGGATGCCCAGCATGTTCACGCCCAGCGCCAACGCCGGCATGAAGATATGAGTAAGGGCGTCCCACACGGCCGGCCAGTTTTTCTGCATTATACTATCGAAAATATAGAAGCCGGTCTGCTCGGGTCCGGCTACGCCATAGGTGCTGCGGCCCGAGGTGGGAAGAATATTCAAGACGCCGGCAAGCAGCAATATCATCATGATTGCCAGCCAGAAGCTCGGCATGCTGATGCCGAAGAGTCCGAAAGTCGTGCCGAGATTGTCGATCCAAGAGTTAGGCCGGGAACCGGCCCACACGCCAAGCGGGATGGCCAGTAGGGTTGCGATAATAATAGCAAAAGCCGCCAGCTCAAGGGTCGCGGGCAGGCGTGATTTGATGACGTTGGCGACTGGCTCGGCGTATTTGAAGGACTTGCCGAAATCCCCCACGGCGGCGGACCTCAGGAACTTCAAGTATTGAAGGTATACCGGCTGGTCCAGGCCCCAGCGCTCTTTGGCTTTGGCGATTTCCGCGGTGTTGGTTTCTTCGCCCAAAAGCAAGAGCGTCGGGTCGCCGGGAGCGGCGTGGATTAGCAGGAAGACGAGGAGGCTGATCAGCAAAAGAACGGGCACCGTTCCGGCCAGCCGTTGGAGGAGATACCTTGTCATTTAATTCGATTCTCCGAGGAGCTGGAGCGATTCTCGCCATCTCTTCAATGCAATGTCAAACGTTACGCTGAATAAAGCTGCGCAACATTTCATTGAATTCCGCGGGATGCTCTCTGTAAGAGAAGTGGCCGGCGCGGTTAAAGATGTACATCCTCGAATCGGGTGTGTTGCGGGTAATCAGATCGAACAGCGCGTGGCCCTGGTCGACGGTTGCCGTGGGATCGTTGTAGGCCCACGCCAGCAGCGTCGGGACGCCAAAGCCACGGTCGCGGATGATGCCGAGGGTCTCATCTTTCTGGCGCGCGAGATGCGGTAAAAAGCGCGTTGTGCGCAGCCCTACTTCTTCCATCTTTTTCACCGCCTCTTGGTACTTCGGCAGCGCCGCGACGCGCATCACGGCGTCCAACCATTCCTCGGTGATATGTTCATAGCCATAGGAATACCTTTGCAGCACCCAGCGCTGGCTCTCGCGCCCGAGCCGCGGCACCGGCGGGTTGGCCATGACCGTTTCGTTTTTGCTGACGCCGGGGGCGAGCGTATTGGTATCGACGAGGATGCAGGTGCTAAAGAGCTCTGGATGCTCCAGCGCGAGGCGCGCGACCAAATACGCCCCGCGCGAGTGGCCGACGGGATGCACGCCGCGCAACCCCAGCGCCTTGAGGAAACCATAAGCATGCTGCACCACGGCGGCCATGGTGTATTCTTCGTCGCGCTTCGGATTGTCGGTGAAGCCCTGGCCGATCTTGTCGACGGCGAAAACTCTAAACCACTGCGCCAGTCCGTCGAAGTTTAGGCTCCAGTCCTCGGCGCAGTCGGCGGCGTCGTGGGAACCGAAGTGGCCGCCGTGGAATAGCACGACAACCGGGCCACTGCCTTTTTCGAAATAGCGCGTGCGAATACCGTCAACGTCGACAAATTTTTCGCCAGTCATCTCATTGCCCTCTATTCAACCATAGGATAGCGACTCATTGGCCGATTGTTGCGTGTTACTGTCCGCACTGGCCCCTCCCTAACCCTCTCCCCCGTGGAATTGCAGCCGGGTATTCCACGGGGGCAGGATGAGGGTCTTCTACTTCTTCACCGCCATCTCGATGGCGTACACGCGGGCGTCCGGCAGCGGCTTATAATCCACTTTGTTGTTCAAACCCCAGAGCAGTTTATGCCGCCACGTAAAGCAGGCGGGCGCCTCTTCGGTGATAATGCTCATGGCTTGGGATAAATATTGCCGTCGTTTTTTCGGATCGAATTCGGCCTGTTCCTTATCCAGAAGCTCGTCGAGCTTGGCATTGGAGTATCCGATTCTCGGTGTCTCGCCGGTATGAAAATACTGATGCAGCGCCGCGCTCGGATCTTGCACGGAGCCCCGCCCCATATAATAGAAGGGAACCCCGCCCTTTTGCACGCTGCCCCAGAGCGTCGGCCACTCCGGGGTCAGCAGCCTGGCGCGGAAACCCGCGGCGTTAAGCATCGGGATCATCGCCTCGGTGAGCTGCTTGTCTAAAGTGTAACGTCCCACCGGGGTCTGTAGTTCGACGTCAACTCCATTGGGATAACCCGCTTGCGCCAAGAGTTTTTTTGCCTTCTCAGGGTCATAGTTCAGCTTCGGTTTTAGGTTCGGATCGTAGCCGTACTGCCCCGGACCGAGCGGGCCGTCGAGACGGCTGGCGAAACCTTCGAGCAGAGTACTGATGATCTGATCTCGATTGATCGCGTGGCACACCGCTTGTCTAACTTCCTTCTTGTCGAAGGGCGGTTTTGGCTGCATCGCCAAAAACATTATTTCGATGGAGTCCGTTGAGACTAATTTCAAGCTCGACGTTTTTTCAACCCGCTGGCGCATATGGGGCGGAATGAACTGGGCAATCTGAACCTCGTTGTTTAAAAGCGCGGTGACCCGCTGCTCGGTTTCGCGCATCACACGATAGATGACTTCGTCCGGCGCGTTGGGGCGTTTTTTCGCTTCGGGATGGTCGGAGCGTTTGGCCAAGACCAAGCGTTGGCCGGGAATCAACTCTTTCAGCCTGTACGGTCCGCCGCCCATCATATGGTCTTTGTCCACCACGTCGCGGCCAAATTTTTCAAACGCCGCTTTGCTGGTGACGATGAGCCGGTCGCAGACAAAGCTCAGCAGCGGGGCGGCGGGTTTATCCGTGGTGAATTTTACCGTGAACTTATCGACGGCCTCCGCTTTTTTGATGGGACCGGCCACCGAGGCTTTCTGTTTCGATTGCGGGTCGCCGATGACGCGGTTCATCATCGAGTGGACGACGTCGTCGGCGGTTACCGGCGTGCCGTCATTGAACTTGTAGTTCTTATTGAGATAGAAAACCCAGGACGTTGGGTTCTCAACTTTCCACCGCTCGGCCAGCCGACCTTCAAAGTCGCCCTTGGTGTAATTGTATGTGCAGAACGGGCCGGTCACCTCGCTCCAGATGCCGTACATGAGAGAAACGCTGTCGCCGTAGGGGTTATGAGTTTCAATGGTTTCGGTCACACCGACCGACACCCTGGTTTGGGCGCGGCCCAAGCCGGTTACACCGGTGACTAAGGCCGGCAGGATGATGCCGATTAGCAAACATTTACGATAGTTCCTCGCCATTGTTTCCTCCATAGCCCGTAAGGTTTGGATAAGGTTTTCTACCGCTCCGTCTCGGTTGCTGTCAAGCCAGACTGCTTATAATTTTATCGTCCGGCTCTGACGCGATGCCGCGCCTAAAAGCAATGTGCCAATTTCTGTTGACAGGCGGGAATGAACGGCGCTAAGCGTTACGCAAATAGAATAGGAAAACGAGATCGCCCGGGGCTTACAAACAGGAGGGAAGCGCTATGGCCAGAAACGGTTTCAAAATACTGGACAGCGATATGCATGTTTTCGAGCCGCACGACCTTTACTTGAAATACATGAACCCCGAATGGGGCGACCGCATTCCGCGCGGCGAGCCGAGAAAAAAACATGGCCAGATCAGATTTACTTACGCCGACGGCAAGCCCATTAGATCATCCGGCGTCGAAGCGCTGTCCGCCGCGACGCCAAAGCCGGTTGCGAACGAAGCAGCTCCAGGAGAGGATGGAGTGGCTCAGCGCTACGTGAAACCGCTCGAGCGGAACTACGACGCCGTCTCGCAGCTCGAAGCTATGGACGAAGAAGGCTTGGATGTGGCCGTACTGTTTCGAACTTTTCCGCTCCACTGCGACGACAGTTTGGCAGGCGACTACGCGAACGATCTCTGCCGCGCTTGGAATAGTTGGATGGCGGATTTTTGCAAGGCCGACCCGAAGCGGCTCAGGCCATCGGCATTGATCACGCTGCATGATGTCGATCTTGCCGTAGATGAGACGCGCCGCGCAATTACAGAGCTGGGCGCCATCGGTTTGTGCCTGGTGCCGGAGCCGGCCAACGGCCGCCATATTCATGACCGCTATTACGACCCGGTTTGGCGCGAAGCAGAGAAGCTGGGCGTGCCGATTTGCTTTCACCCAGCGGCGAATCCCAATACCGACCAGGTTGTCCACCGCTTCAAGGGACACGCCAACGAAGCCGTGTTGATCAATGCGTTTCGCAATCCCATCGAGCTGATGCTCGCGGTGGGAAGCTTCTGCGCCGGCGGCGTCCTGGAACGGTTTCCTAAATTGAAAGTTGCCTTTCTCGAAGGCAACTGCAGCTGGCTACCCTGGGTGCTCTACCGGCTGGACGAGCGCTGGGATCTACGCAAAGATTATGCCGACGAACCCTTGAGCATGAAACCCAGTGACTATTTCATGCGCCAGTGCTTCATCTCCGTCGATGTCGAGGAAAATCTGCTGGACGACGTCGTCAGGCGGATCGGCGACGACAATGTGGTAATCTCAACGGACTATCCGCACGCGGATTCGCACTGGCCCAATGCCATCAATCATTTCATGGCAATGGAGATGCCGAGCAGTTCCAGAAAGAAAATTCTCTGGGACAACTGCGCCAGGCTATATGGCGTGATTTAGGAGCTTCACCACGAAGGCACACCAGTCACGACGTTCAAAAAGTTCAAACCGTTCAAGTCGTTCAAAACGATCTCCGGATAGTTCGACGGCTTGAACGATTTGAACGGCTTGAACGACTTGAACCCGACGCAATCAGCGTACCTGTGCTCTTTGTGGTTAATCGACTCTTCTAATTCCAGGGAGCGATCAGTTTATGACTACAACTCATTTACCTTGCGGTATCGAACTTCCCCAAGTGTTTTTCGACGGCCCGGTCGACATGGAGCATATCCGCGGGTTCGCGACTAAAGCGGAGACGCTCGACTATGACGGCCTATGGCTGCAGGAGCGTATCATCGGCGACTTTATCATGCTGGAGCCGGTGACCTTGCTCAGTTACGTCGCCGCGATTACCACCAAGCTCAAATTGGGCACTTCGGTGATATTGTTACCGTTACGCAATCCGCTACAGCTGGCTAAAGCCTACGCGACACTGGATTGCATGAGCGGCGGGCGCGCGGTTATTGGCGTCGGACTGGGCGGCGGGCATCTGGGGTCGCACGAAGATGTGTTCGGTTACACGCGCACAGGGCGCGTGACGCGCTTTGCTGAAGCCGTGCAGATCATGAAGCTTCTATGGACAGAACCCAGGGCGAGCTTTCAAGGCCGGTATTGGGACTTCAAGGATGTTTCTATGGAGCCGAAGCCCGTGCAAAAACCGTACGTGCCGATCATCTTTGGCGGCCATCACGAAAACGCGCTGCGCCGCGCCGTCAAGTACGCCAATGGCTGGATGGGCGCCGGTTCGTCGTCATCGGCGTCCTTTATCAGCGAGTCGGTGAGGATTCGCGAATTCCTCGGAGAAGCAAACCGCGACCCGGCATCGTTTCATGTCGCCAAACGAGTTTATTTGGCGGTGGACAATGATGCGACACGCGCCGAGGGCCGCATACGGGAGTGGTTCGGGCGGCGCTATAAGAATTCAGACCTCGGTCCGAAAGTTTCCATCTGGGGCAGCGCGGCTGAATGCACGGAAAAAATTCAGGAGATCGTTAAAGCCGGTGCTCAGCAGATCGTGTTCAATCCGATGTTCGATGAGATGGAGCATCTGGAGATCTGCGCGAAAGAAATCATGCCGCACCTTTAGCTAGAAAGAAGGTTCAAGCCGTTCAAGT
>DASWHT010000386.1:0-11173 GCA_036398075.1 Binatia bacterium
AAGTGAGAGTTCGTCATGCCGGCGAACGCCGGCATCCAGGTTCGTTTTGGTTCAAGTTCAAAAACCGCCTGGATTCCGGCTTCCGCCGGAATGACGGAAACAAGAGTCGACTTCCAGTCGACAAATTCAGAACCCCTCGGCGTATAGCCGAGGGTCGTTCAGTTTTTCTCACGCTTTCCACCCGTGCACGGTTACGTCTACGAGTTGGCCTACCGGATCGCGCACGCCCATTTCGGCGAAACGGCCGTCGCGCGGTTTCCTGTCCGCCTCGCTTTTGGCCCCGGCGGCTTGCGCCGTCTTCAGTGTCTCTTCCATGTTCTCGACTTGAAAGCCGAAGTGGTCGATCCCTTCGCGCCCGCCGCGCGCCGGCAGCACCGCCATGTTGATATAGCCGTCGGTGAGATAGATCGCCCGATTGCCGTCGTCGCGCACCGGGCCGCGCCACGCTTCGGTCATGCCGAAGGTCTTCTTATAAAACTCGGCGGTCTTCTCCTGATCTTCCACCTTGATCGCGATATGTCTGATCTTGGCCATGACTCTCCCCCCTTTTATTGTTTGTAGAGTTTGTCGATGAAGCCGCTTTTCTTTATCTCATCGAGAATGCTGTTGTTGATATAACCGGGCGGGATTTGGCCGCCCGGGATATTCATCATTTCCAACTCGGTGCGCAGCGCGTCCTCGTCGGCGTACGGCACTTGCTTGATACTTGCGCGCAAGTCATCGCACCAAAGCGTAATATGCTCTTCGCTCACGCCGCGCATGTATTTTTGCAGGATACGCGCCGTGCCGGCTTTGTTGGTCTGAAAAAAGTGAATGGTCTCGAGATAGGCTTGCATAAAGCGCACGACCGCGGCGCGGTCGGCCTTGATCTTACGATCCGTGGTCGTGAGCGGTGCGTCGGTGCCGCGAAAGCCCATCTCGCGCGCGCTCCCGCCTTTCAACGGTTTCGCCCTGCCGCGGAACACCAATAGCAAACCCGAATCGCCCAGCACACCCACTTCGATGCGGCCCGACTCCAAGCCCTGGGCGACACCGGGCGTGCCGCCCATCTGGAGGATCGTCACCTCGGATTCTTTGATGCCGTGTTTACGCAGCGCCCCGCGCAGAAATGTATCGCCGCCCGAGCCGTACTGCGTGACGCCGATGATCTTGCCTTTGAGCTCCTTAAAATTGCTCAAGGTGGAATCCGGTCGAATAAAGACGCGCTGCGCCGAAGAGTTCGCGAGAGTCGATAGAATGGTGACGTCGGCCCCTTGGGCCCGCGCCCGGAGCGATGCCGGCGCGCCAGCGGCGACATAATCGAGATCGCCGGCGATCAGGGCCTGAATCGTGCGCGGCGTGCCGGGGATCAACAGAACATCCGCCGTGAAGCCGTACTTGGCGAGGATTCCTGAATCCTTGGCCAAATGCAGCATACCTTGGCTCGGATTGATCGCCACGTGAGCGAGCATCAGCTTCTGCGCGGAAACCGGAACGGCAAATACCGCGACCAGGAGAACCAGGATCGTACGAAGTGCCATGATAGTTAAACCTCGATCACTCCTTTACTTCCCTCACCCGCCTCCTGTCAACGGAGTGGACGGCGGCCGCTTTCCATGCGATGCGGTCTGCAACGGTCTGAGCGATTGTTTTCACTAAAACAGCTTGACCAACGGGAGGCATATGGCGTAGCAATTAACTACTTTACCACCGTAATCGAAGGAGGATTATTATGGCCCTACACGTCAAAAGCAGCGAAGTTCCCGAATACAACCGAGTTCAAAGCGGCGAGGCCGGAACCGGCGCGATGGTCGTCCGCAAAGGCTATGGCAACGAGTGTAGCCTGATGATTGCCACCCGCAGGCCGGGCTATCACACCAAGCCGCACCAGCATGAATCCGAACAGATCAACTACGTTCTCGACGGCGAGATCTGGTTCTTCGTTAAAGACCAAGGCTATCTCTGTAAAAAAGGCGACTTCCATCGTATCCCGGCCAATACCGTACACTGGGCGTACAACCGTTCGGACAAAGACGCCACAGTCGCCGAAGCCCATTCCCCGGGGCTGATCGGCGGTCGCGCGGGAGATAGCGCGGCTGCACTCTTTGATGAAGGCGAGAAACCGGAGATACGCGGCCCGGGGACGAATCAATTTGTGCCCTACGATCAGGAAGCGGCGGAAGCAAAATATTTCAGTAAATAGAATAAAAGGACGCCGACATGCCACCGAATTGGGTACTCGCTAGGCGACGGATATTCATCCTATGCGCAATATCGATCTTATATTATTACCCGTCCGGCTTAGCAGGGGCTCAGGAGCTGCGGCGCATCCATTACGGCACGACCGCCTCGGTCTCTCACCTGCCCATCTGGGTCGCCAAGGACGCGGGCTTCTTCGCCAAAAACGGCTTGAATGTCGAGCCGGTGCATATTCGCGGCGGTGCGTTGATTACGATGGCGATCATGAGCGGGCAGCTACAATTTTCCGGCGCGGGAGCCGAGTCGGCGGTAGCGGCCCGCGTCGAAGGCGGCGATGTCGTCCTGCTCGCTTGTCCGGTCGATTCCGATCCCGTCTATTTGATCACCCGGCCCGAAATCAAATCCGCGGCCGAACTTAAAGGCAAAGCCACCGCGGTGACACGCCTGGGTTCGACGACGCACTTTTACCTCCGGGCGGCGCTCCGCCAGATCGGCCTCGATCCTGAGAAAGACTTGACGATCCTTCAGCTCGGCACCAGCAGCGAGACCGCCACCGCCCTGGAAAGCGGCCGCATCGCGGCCGCCGCCCTCACCAACCGCTACGCCTTCCCCTTTTTGCAGCGAAACTGGCCGATGCTCGTCGATTTGAGCACGACGGATTTGATCTATCCGTCATCATGCGTGGCCACCAGTCGAGGCTACGTCAAGAGCGAACCCAAGTTGGTGGAGAGTTTCCTGCGCGCTTATGTCGCGGGAATCCAGTTGATCAAGCGGGACATAAACTTTACCGAAAAATCCTTCGCCAAGTGGCTGAGAGAGAGCGACGCGATGATCGTGAAGAAATCGGTGGAAGCCTATGCCCGGCTGTTCAAGATGCCTCCCTACGTACCCGACAAGGGCATCGAAAATGTTATAAGAGATCTAGCGAACCGGCGCACGGTGCCGAAAGAATTTTTCAACCGTCCGGAGCTGTTCCGGGATAACGGGCCATTGGAAAGGGCGTTGTCGAGATCGTGACTCGGCAGCTTCAAAAACTTTTTATCGCACTCACCTGCTCGGCGCTTGTCGCCATATCCGACGCCAGCGCCCAGGAGCTACGCCGCATACCGTACGGCACCACGGCTTCGCCGGCCCACCTCCCCGTCTGGGTAGCCAAGGACGCCGGCTATTTTGAAAAGAACGGCCTCTTCGTCGAGCCCGTGCAGATCCGCGGCGGCTCTTTGATCACCCTGGCGATCATCACCGGCGATCTGCCGTTCTCCGGCGCAGGAGCCGAGTCGGTGATTGCCGCCCGCGCCTCGGGCGGCGACATTATCTTGCTCGCTTGTCCCGTCGATACCGACCCGGTTTATTTAATCACGAGACCGGAAATAAAATCAGCGCAGGATCTCAAGGGCCTGGCGAGCGCCGTCACCCGCTACGGCTCGACGACGCATTTCTACTTGCGCGCCGCGCTCAAGCATGTCGGCCTCAATCCCGACAAGGACATGACGATATTGCAGTTGGGTGCGGGCCCGGAAATGGTCATCGCGCTGGATCGCGGCTCCATCGCCGCCGCCGCTCTCACGACCCGCTATGCGATTCCTTTTTTGGAGCGCGGCTGGCCGGTGCTCGTCGACTTGAGTGGCACGGATCTGGTTTACCCGTCATCCTGCGTCACCAGTAGCCGCGCCTTTATCCGCGCCGAAGCCAAAACGACTCACGATTTCTTGCGCGCCTACGTGGCGGGGATTCGCCGGATCAAGAACGACCTCCGCTTCGCAGAGAAATCCTTCGCCAAATGGATGCGGGAAAAGGACGGGATGATTGTCAAGAAGACCGTCGAGGCCTACGCGCGCGTGTTCAAGCCTGCGCCCAGAGTGCCCGATAAAGGAATCCAGAATGTGATTCAAGACTTGATCAGAGCGCGCCCGGAATTCAAGGAATACATCGGCTGGCCCGAGCCCTTCAGAGAAAACGGGCCGCTGGAGAAGGTGCTGCGGGAGAAGTAAGACTGGAGTGATGGAGTACTGGAGTAGTGGAGTGGTGGGATCGGACGGACCCAACAATCCACCACTCCATGACTCCAATCTTCGTGGCCTATTGCTTCCACTCCAAAAATTCCAATCGCACACTTTGGGGCCCTTCGAAGAAACAGACCCGGCGTCCGTCTGGCAGGACGCGCTCTTCGAGGATTTTGATGCCGGCGGACTTGATCTTCGCCACTTCGCCGTCGAAGTTGTCCGTGTCGATGGCGACATGTTCGAGACCATAGAACTGCTCGAGTTTCTGCTCCTCGAGAAAATCCGTCACATTGAGCTCCACGCCATGCAGGTTCAGGCGAAATGTTTTTTTCCCGCTGGGCGCTGTGCGCTCCGAAACAATTTTCGCGCCGGCGTACTCCAAGTAAAAGTCCACGGTTTTTTTCGGGTCCGGCGTCTTAAGATGAAGATGGTTGATTCTGAAAGCCATAGGAACCTCCGATCAGATTGAGTTCGGCCACTTCTACTTCCGCAGCTTCCGCTATTGTAACCGTCAGACCGCGTGAAAACTCGGTCATGCATGGGCTCCGTGTTCATTTCGTGCAAGAGCCCTGAACAAGCTTCACGTGATGGGTCCACTCCACGCTTTCAAAATGACATTGGCGATATTCCGCCCACGAATCGTGACAAGCTGTTTGCCCGTCTCAGCCGTCGCCGCCTGCGGCCAGCCGAAGTAGCCCCGGCCGCCGCTGATGCTCGCGTAATCCTTGGTTTCATTGCGGAAGGCCTCGACATCATAATCGAAATTGGCATCGAGCGTCTTTAACGCTTCGCGGTTCACCAGTTCAGGAAAGCTGTTCAGGGCCACGGAGGTCTCCGACTCTCCGCCATGCCCTTCGCGGTCCGGTCTCGGGCTGCGATAAAGATGCTTGACGCCTTCACGGTGGCAGGCCTCGGTGACGGCCGGGTCGCTGGCAAAGCCGACGCAGAGAACCTGTGCGTTTTTTTCGTCGACGAGTCTCCTCCTCGCGTCATCAAGCGCCTTCATATGATGCAGATCGCGGTGGCCGTTCAGAATCACCAAGCGATGGAGCCCGTGCCGCGCCAGCGAGCGACCGATCTCCACGACCATCGAGCACAACGTCTCCGGCTCCAGCGACAGCGTGCCCGGAAAATCGATAGCCGCGCGGGCAACGCCGTAGTTGATGGTCGGCGCAATAACGACTTGGTATCCCGCTTCTTCGAGATGCGGCGCCGCCGCGGCCGCGTAGGCTTCAGCCGCGAACGCATCCATGCCCAGAGGCAGGTGCGCGCCGTGTTCTTCGACGACGCCGACGGGCAAGATCGTCAAAGCATTGCCGGGCTGCGCAAGACGGGCAACTTCCGGAAAAGGAATCTTACCAAGCTCAAACATAGAACACCTCAGAGACGCCTGGGGTAATGGAGCACTGGAGTGGTGGAGTGGTGCGGCATTTCAGAAACCCCATACTCCATTACTCCACCACTCCATCACTCCAATCTTTATCTGAACATCTCCCGAAACTTGTTGCTCCAGCTCTGCAACTCCTCGTTGCTCGGCAATCTCATGACCATGATCTGGTCGTCTTTCACATCGTTCTTGAACTTATGGTCCGCTTCGGGATGAAAGACGTATTCGCCGAAGCTGCCGAAGATGCGTGATCTGCGCAGCTGAAAGATTCGGCCAAGTCATCCGCGCCAGCGCCGACAGAAATATAGTAATTCGAGAAACTCTTTCGAACATCGTTCCCTCCCTCAAGTCGTTCACTTTTGTATCGCCGATGACAAGCCGCGTCAACGCGCGCCATGCAACTTTACGCGCTCCTTGGGTAGTGGTTCAGTTAGAGCTCGCCACGAATCTTAAGAAGAGAAAGATTCCTCGCTACCGCTCGGAATGACAACAAAGTAGCTGATCTGTCATCTCGAACGAAGTGAGAGATCTTGAGCTAACTGAGCCACCACCGCGCCTTGACTCCTCGTGCGAACTAGTCCTGAAATAAGCGCCAAGCGAACGAGAGTACTCGCCAGCAGCATACTGGCGACTCCTTGGTGATTCGTAAATACTCATCGGAATGTGTTTCCATCGTAAAAGGACTTCGGTTAAGCGTCAGAGGATGATGTGCTGAGGTGAGGGCTGATTTCAGACGCAGCTGCCCCTGGGCGAAATTCGCCGGACCTGACGTTTGACGATTTTTTCACAGTCTCTCAAGTCTGCAGTCGAGCATGGGCCGTGAGGATGTCGGGTAAAAACCGATGCGATCCCGCCAGCCGCACCACCAAACTCCGCCCCTCTTTCAAAACCTTGGCAGCGATGTAGACGAAGTGGCGGCGAAATCGTTTCCACTCCCAGCGCACCACCTCGCTGGGCAAGGCGATCTGGGCGATCCACTTGCCGAGATTCCAGGCCAGTCGGGCGATTTGCAGCCAGGCTGAGTTGCCCATAAACTCCGCCACCGGCATGCGCCACCCGGCAATCCCCGCGCCGAATTGCGCGATGACGTTCTCCTGGTCGCAGCGCTGATAGGTCAGATCGATAATCTGTCGGGGACTGTAAGAACGCGGCAGGTTGGTGAGCACCAGCCGATAACGAAAATGCTCAAAGAGCGCCCCCTGCCCATCGCTCTCTTCGATCAAGACCCGCCGCACAATCATCCGGCACGCAGAGCTAAGCCCCGCGGGCTGATAGGCTATCTCGCTTATCCACTGCTTCACCGTACGCAACGTGCGAAACCCCCGATCCTGGGCTTTCATTCGGCGGTAGTTCGCCCGGCGCACGCGCCGAGAAGATCGGCTGCCCTCCTCGCGATCGGCTCGAGGAACAAAGGGCTTCCAATCCTCCTCGGCAATCGCCTCCACCAGCGCCGCGCGGTTGGGATAAAGCCGACCCCCGATCGCAAAGTACGCTCCCGCATCCATGGCTTCGTTGTAAACATCGGATCGGTCAAAGTCGCTATCCCCACGGACAAGGACGTTTCTAAAATGGCGCAGGACCCGCGGCAACACCTCTTTAAGAGCCTTGGCCGCTGCTTCCGAAGAGCGGTAATTGCCCGGCTGATTGACTACCTTAAGGCACTCCCCGCTGCCGCCAAGCGAAACCACCAACGGCTGATACGACCAACGTCTGTCGTGGCTAAAGTCGGCTCCTTCCTTCTGTACCCCATAAACAGGCTTGACATGCCCGTCGAGATCCACCAGCGCAAACTCCTCCTTTTTTCTCCGACGACGCGCCCCGCGAGCCAGCTTCGACCACACCGCCTCCTCAACCTCGTCGATCACCTCCGAGAGCTGCTCGACATCTTGCGCTGTCCTGAAGCGACGCAGGAAATCCCCAGCCGTGGTCGGGTCCGGAATCCGACACGCTCCCACCATCCGTCGGACCGCCTCGCTCCCTTGCAATGCCCCTTGGTCCTCCAAACACGTGCCGTCGGCGTACAGCGTGTAGGCCAGCGCCAGCACGTGATCCGACTCGTGATAGGGCGCGTGGCGCTTGAACAGCATCAGCCTATCATCCAGCCGCTTTGCAACTCCAAACCGCCGCATAAACTGCTGCGCCAGTACCAGTCCCCCATAATGCGTTATCTCACCCCGTGGATCGCTCTCAAGATGCAGCAGCGGATGTCGCATCACCCGCCCTTCGGTCTCGGGCCAAGGAAGTTCCGCAGGATCTACGCTCGTACCAGAATTGACGTGACTTGCGCGCTCAAATGCGATAGATACTTTCACTTGGGAGGCCCTCCGCTTATGGGGTTACGTTGCTGTCTTACAACTCTTCGTATACCTCATTTCAGAGGGCTTTTCCCGTTCTAAATCTATTTTCAACATTTCAACTGTCGCTGAACGCTTATTTGAGGACTAGTTCCAAGAAAAATCTCGTTAAAGGATGGCGGCTCAGGGGAGAAATTGCTCTGGCGCGCCGTCAGTGGGATGAGGCGGAGAATGCGTTGGAGCAAGCCCTGAACATCGCCCAAGCGATCTGTAATCCGACCCAGCTCTGGAAGAGTCATGTTGCTTTGGGCCGGCTCCATAGCGATAGGAAGAAGCCGGAGCAGGCAGAGCAGGCGTATAATGCCGCCTGCGAGGTTATCGACCGGGTCAAAGCAAACCTTACTACTCCCGCACTGCGTGCAAGTCTTGAGAATGCTCCGATGATTCGAAGAATTTACGAGCTGAGCGCGAAATAATCAGCTCATGTTCTCGTGCCTATTCGGTTGCCCATGGCCTCGCGCCTCACGCCTATTCTCGTTGCCTGTCGCATTTTTCCTTGTCGGATCATTTGACAACGAGCGAAAAGGATTTGTCCTCTTTCTTAGCCCTTTTCGCGGCTCTTTTTTCCATCAAGGTCTTCAGTGGTTTCTTTTTCTCTTGTCTCTTAGTGTCCTTGCCTTTGCTCATGATTGCTACTCCTTATAGCCGAGCCCCATAGGCTCAGCAAAAAAATATTTGTCTATTGACTGCACCGGTCAGCATCAAAAATTAGGCGCAGAGAGTGAGCTGACATGTTCCATCTCTGCCGGTCCCGGTCACATTAATTTGCGATTGACCGGCGATAGCTGCCTGCGGCCGATTACGCTTTCGCCGCAAGCAACTTGGCGCACGAATCCGCAACTTTACTATCGGGTTTATCCTCACCCGGCATGATCGCCCAACTCTGCGTTTCAATATAGCGCGCTTTGTCCCATGGATCTTTATCCTTCATTTCTTTGAGTTTCGAGCCCTTATCTGAGTCGTGGCTAAACTGTGCGACACAGATCGATCCCAAGCGCTCGGCGACGGCATCTGCAGCGATCTCCTTGGCCATTGCTGCTGCCGCGGCGCCTGTCACCCATCCGCCAAAGTTGAAACCGCCGTATGCCAATACTATCGCGCCGCCGACGGCACTCCACGAACCCAGCTTGATCTTATCGCAATCCATGAGACACCTCGCTTAAATACAAGTTTCGAACACGCAAAATTAATTCCCTTTGAAGCATGCTGGCTGGCTCAGCGACCATTTGCTGTCCAATATTGAACAATCTCGAAAATAATTATTGCTATGTCCGCCGCAGACAATCAGGAAAAATCACGCGGACTATCAGCGCGCGGCGAGGGAACCGCAACATCGACTTTGCTTTTCCTCTGCGACAACTGAGTTTTCTCGGGGGCTCTTGGAGATTCAGCTTGACAACGGGTGCTTAGTGACTACGCTAAATCGTACGAAAATTTGTTGCTCGGTGCTCCAAGAATCGGCGTGGCGGGTGGTCGCATTTATGAGGCAGTAATAGGCCCCGACCCCTTGCACGCGATTTGCGGTTTGGCGGAAGAGGACGAGCGAGCCGGATTGTGGAGTTTCAAACTGCTCGGGCAGCACATCTTGGTGGCTCTCGTTGCACCAGAAACCTACTTTGACTAACAAAAATCGACGCAGAGTTAGTCAGGCGAACATTCGGGAGCTGCGACAATGAGGAGCAGCATTTTTCTTTCGTACGCCTCGGAGCAGAGTGAAGCGGCGACGCACATCGAGTTATCGCTCAAGGGGGACGGGTACAGCGTGTTTCGCGACCGCACGTCGCTGCCGCCGGGCGAGTCTTTCGATGCGCGCATACTAACTGCGATCGAGGAAAGCGATCTTTTCATCTTCCTCATCAGCCGGGATTCGATCTCCCAGGGCCGATACACGCTCACCGAGCTCAAATTCGCCGAGCAGAAATGGGGGCATCCGGCCGGACACGTACTTCCGGTTCTGGTTGAACCGGTTCCGAAAGAGGCCATACCTATTTTCTTGCGCGCGGTGACGATTCTGCATCCGCAGGGAAATGTCACGGCCGAGGTCGCCGCCGAAGTCGCCCGCATGACCGCGCCTTGGTGGCGGCGCATGCTCCAACCTCGACGGCTGGTGCCGACGGCTGCCGTTATGCTCATCCTCGTCGTCGCCGCTTGGATCGGCCTGCCCGGCTATCTCGAGCATCGCGAGCAGGAGCGCCAGGCAGTGAAACTCGAGAAGCAGAGCCAATTGAAAGCCGAGTCCGGGGACTTTACCAGCGCGTGGAAACTCCTGGAGCAAGCCAACGCCATCGCCCCCGGGTCCAGCGACGTGTTTGAAGCGCAGGAACGGCTGGCCATGAAGTTGCTCCGGGACGCCGGCGTCAACTATTTTCGCGGCAACAGCAGTTATTTTGAGGAACTTGTGAACCGGACGTTGCCGGTGCTGTCACGCGGCGCGTCTGGGGCGAAGAGTGAGCGCCTGGCGAACCTCCTGGCCCACACGGGGTGGGCAGAGTACCTGCGGGAGCGTGCCGGAGTCGGCGGGCTTGAGCCCGCGGAGCGCTATCGCCACGCGCTCGATATCGATCCGGGCAACGTCTATGGGCACGCCATGTGGGGCTTCGAAATCCTGAGAAAGCGCGGCTCGGTCGCCGCGGCAAATCAGCACTTCTCGGCCGCCCTCGAATCGGGGCGAGAACACGAGTATCTGCGGTCCTTGCAGATCTCCGCGCTGCTGCAGACTTATACGAACGTCTGGATCGAGGACCCGGAGCGGGAAAAAGAGGCAATCAGGGTCGCAAACCAGATGCGGATAAACGGCGAAACGAGGCCGAAAGGATGGGGACGTGATTCGTTCAAGGGGAAGCTGTGGCGTATCTACCATTTCGGCGTCGTTACCGACGATCGCCTGGCACCGCTCCTTGCCGCGTTGCCCCCCGCGGAGCACCTCTCGTTGTTCCGCTGGCTGTTCCCGGAGGACGACCTCCCGAAGGGTGACGGAGCGCCCTCGCTGTTCAACTTCCTCTTCGTCCTCGCTCAGCTGGAGGAGCAGGCAGGCGATCGCGCTGGTGCGCTGGCCTCTTACCGCCGGCTGCTGAGCGAGTTCGCGAACAAAGGGTACAACAGCAGCAGGGCAAACAAGATAGCCAGCGACGCGAATGCGGCCATCAAACGCCTCTCGAGCTAAGTCAATGATTTGGGGTTGTGCCTGAGTATTGACTTATTCCACGGCGCGGGGGATAGGGGAACGAAAATATGACCGACGAAAGCTATAA
>DASWHT010000387.1:0-4874 GCA_036398075.1 Binatia bacterium
GCGATAAAATTTCTGCCGCTGTTAGTGTTCGTGACCTTCGGCTGTTACTTCATCGTCATCAAATACGCCCAAGCTCATTATCTCAATGACTCGTCTTATCACGCCTACGTAATGTCGGGTTTTCTGTTTGCTTTTCTGACTGCGGTCGCGATCTGTCTGGCGCGTGGCGTTCTGATATTGGCCGATTTTGCCATCACTCACGTGATAGCCGGAGTGCTCCTCGGCGGCGTGAACTACGTCGCCGTCTACGCACTGGTCAAAGCGCTGGCGCTGGAGGGTTGGCAAAGCTCGCAGCTTTACCCGATTTACAGCGTTGGCGTCGTCGCCGTGAGCACGCTGCTTGCCATGCTGCTTTTTAACGAGCGCCTGTCGCTGATACGAAAAGCGGGATTGATCGTTGGTTTAATAGCGGTGGTCTTACTCAACCGTTGAGTCCGGGCTTAGACTTGGGAAGAACGGCTCGCCGGTTCAATTCGTTCAAAAAGTTTCAATCGTTCCAAACGTTTTGAACGGCTTAAACGACTTGAACGTTTTGAACGCCGTCCGTGTTACCAGTGCGCCACGCTTTGGTCGGCGACCTCCTGCCAGGGGACATCCTTGGGAATTACGACGTCAGCGGAGCGGACCTTGCGGTAAGTCTCAGGGGCGACACCGAGTGGCTCCACCCCTTTCTCGAAGTCCCGTAGAACGTCGAGTAGAATGCGCCGGTAAGCGATGATGGCTTTGTCCGAGCTCCCCAAGTGCTCGCGGCTGCGATCGACGATGGGGCCCATGCTCTCCTGCACCGCCAAGTCCTGAGTGTTGACTCCTTTGATTCCCGTGTACGTCTGGCGCCGTTGTACCTCGCGGTCAATCAGCCAGTCGTTTTCCCGCGTGCGGTGACGCACGGCTGTTTCGCCGTCGGGTCCCCGGCCAGCGCCTGTTTCCTGTTTCGCAATGAATTCTGGGGTTAACGGCTTGTCTTGGTCTACCGCGAGCATCCAGTTGTAAATCATGGTGTTGTGATCATCCATAGGCACCCACATATGCCCTTTCATGATCGGGATGGCTTCGCGGCTGCCGCCGTCCTTGCCTTTTCTGCGGACGATCTGTTGGGATCTAAACTGATGAAAAGGCAAGACAAACTGGTAAAGGCGCAGGTATGTCCCGATTTCACCGACATCGCGAATGCCCACGTATCTGAAACCGTAGCTGGTCCGTTCCAGCTCCAGGCGCGGCGCCCGATCGATGCGGTGAAACGCGGCCTGATCGGAAAGGTCGTTGTTATGGAGAAAGGATCCGTGGCAAGTATCGATGCCGCCTTCGACGCATTGCAGGAAATTACAGTATTCGTGAGTCTGGGAAATAAACCGATGCTGCTCGGGCGCTCGCGTCCACTCCATGCCCACGGGGTCGGGCATCTTCGCGCGCGGTCCCATATAGGCCCAAATCACACCACCCAGTTCGCTGGTGGGGTACGATTGCAGTAGCACCTTTTCTTTGAAGCGGCTGTCCATAGATTCGTTGGGCATATCCACGCACCGGCCCTCAACGTCAAATTTCCAGCCGTGGTAAACGCAACGTAAACCGTTCACTTCGTTACGTCCCAAGAATAACGAGGCGCGCCGGTGCGGGCAGTACTCTTCGAGGAGACCCACCCGGCCTTGACTATCTCGAAAGGCAACGAGATCTTCACCCAGAAGTCTGACCCGGACTGGAGGGCAATCAGGCATCGGCAACTGATTTGCGAGCACAGCCGGAATCCAATAACGGCGCATCACCTGCCCCAACGGTGTTTCAGGTCCTACCCGAGTTACCAGTTCGTTCTCTTCTCGAGTTAACATGAATGCTACCTCCTATCCCGGAATATTCACGAGATTAGCCCTCCGCGGTAGCCTCAGGCAATAGGCCCGTACCTTAACGCATCGTCCAAAGAGTTCCAATCGTTCAAATCGTTTTGAACGGCTTGAATATCCAGCGGATTGCCGATCAGGATACAGAAATTGCATCGTCACGATGTTTAGATATCCTATCGCCTGAAGAGCGGCAATGCGTGACGCCCACGGCATGGTCGAGACGTTTCTCCACCATGGGTTTAAGCCGCCCTGGCGATCTTGAAAAGCGCCGCAGCGTTGCCGCCAAGGATCATTTCTTTTTGATCATCCGCGAGATGGGGCAGCGCCGCGATGTCGTTCACCGGGCGAACGTCGCCCATATCGAATGGATAATCGCTCCCCATCATCACGCGTGCGGCGCCCATGGTCTCGACCAAATAGTTGAGGGCCGGCACGGAATGGACCAGGGAATCAAAGCGCAAGAGTCTCAAGTATTCGCTGGGCGGCCGCGCGATTTTCGCCCGGGCCTCAGGCCGCACCTGCCAGCCATGCTCCCAACGGCCGCGCAGAAATGGACAGGAGCCGCCGCCGTGGGCGAGATAAAATTTTAAACGGGGAAACTCTTTAAGAACGCCGCCAAAAATGAGGCTCGCGGCGGCCGCTGCCGTGTCGCTCGGGTTACCGATCAAGTTTTGCAAGTGGTACGGGCGCAGCCGGTCGGCTCCCAGGACGTTCGACGGATGAATGAAGACAGGCACATCCAGCTCCTGGAGCTTGGCATAGAACGGCGCGAAGCCTTTGTCATCGAGATTTTTGCCGTTGATGTTGCTGCAAATTTCCGCGCCGCACAGACCGAGTTCGCGCACCGATCGCTCCAGCTCCAGCGCCGCCATCTCAGGCTCTTGCATGGGCAGATTGGCCAAAGCGGCAAACCGTTTAGGATGATGGCTGACGGTTTCGGCGAATGCGTTGTTGATTTTTCGGCAAAGTTCGAGGCTGTGTGCGGGGGGCGTGGAGTAAAAGAACAAAAACGGCGGAACCGAGAGCACCTGCATGTCCACCCATTGTGCTTCCATGTCTTTCAACCGGCGTTCGATGCTGTAGATCTGTGGCGGATCGAAAGCGATGTTGAAGACATTGTTGGTATAGGCCACCTGGCGGCCGCCCTCTTGAACCATGCGCAGGCCGTGGATGCGACCGTCCGGCCCCTTGACTTCCACATCGTGCAAGCAGCTCTCCGGCACATAATGAGCGTGAACGTCGATCTTCACAGCTATTCCCTTCGGCAGGTTAGTGGGTCGAACCGGCTTTGCCGGTGATCAGCTCCAACCGCGCGCGGCCAGCGCCTCGATGTCGCTTACGACGTCGAGGACTGCAGGTCTATTTGCCGCGAACGCTTGCTCCAGCGCGCCTTTGAGATCGCTCGGCCGCTCGACGCGAATCGCGAAGCAGCCCATCGCTTCGGCGACTTTCGCCAAATTGATATCCTCAAACACCCACATCTCGCGAGCACTGCCGCGCTGTTGCCCGCCATAGGCGGAGTCGAACAGCCTGGTTTCCTGATTGAGCGAGCGATTGTCGTTGACGACGATGACCGCGTTGATGCCGTAGCGCACGGCGGTCTCCAGCTCGGCCAAATGATAATAGAAGCCGCCGTCGCCGGTAAAGCACAAGACTGGCGTGTCGGGCAGAGCGCATTTAACTCCCAGTGACCCAGGGAAGGCCCAGCCGAGGGAGCCGGCGCAGCGAATATAACGCTGGCCCGGTTTAGTGAAGTCGATCATGGTGCCCGACCAAATTCCGGAGTGGCCGGTATCTGAGACCACTACGGCGCTAGCAGGCAGAAATTCTGTAATCTCCTGGCAGATGCGTTCCGGCCGCATCGGCGCCGTGTCGGAATTACGCAGCGGCGCGACTTCGGCGCGCCATTCGCCGACGAGCTGTTGTGCCCGCCGCACCCAGCCGGTGCGTGGTTCCATCGGCGTCAGGGTCTCAATCAGCCGTCTAAGTGTGACCTTGGCGTCGCCCAGCAGACTGACGCTGTTGGGATAGTTTCTGCCAAGCTCACCCGGCGCGATATCCAGTTGCATGACGGCTGTGCCCGGCCGGGGAATCTTCCAATTGTTGGTGACCTGGCTGCCGGTGTGGCTGCCGATGAAAAAAACCAGATCTGCCTCAGCCACGGTTCGGTTGGCGCACCAGCGCGAATAGGTGCCGACCACTCCCACCGAGAGCGGGTGATCATCCCTCATAGTTCCCTTGGCGTTGAGCGACGTTGCCATAGGAATCGACAACGTCTCGGCAAGCTCAACCACCTCCGGCTCGGCTTGCGAAGCGGTAACGCCGCCGCCCGCCACGATGACGGGCCTTTCGGCTCTTGCCAGCGCCGCGGCTGCGGCGCGAATCCGGTCTAGCTCCGGCTCAAGTCTAAAAGCGGGGAACTGCTTGTACTGTTCTTCAAAGACGAGTTCGAGGTTTGCTTCCGCTTCCAACACCTGGCCGTGACTGCCGCGCGCTTCCAGGTGCACCGGTCCCGGCGCACCGCTGGTAGCCTCGCGAAAGGCTTGTCGCAACAGGTCCGGCAAGCGGCTTAGCTTGTCGATCCGGGCATTAAATTTCGTCACCGGGTCGAACATCGAAAAGTCTTCGACCTCTTGATAGAGGTAGCGGTATCTCGAGTCCGAGTCGGGCCCTCCGGTAATCGCGATCACCGGTGAACAAGCCATGTAGGCGTCGCGCAATCCGGCCGCGAGGTTGGCCGCGCCTACGTTCTGCGCCATGCAGATGCCCGGCCTGCGCGACGCCCGGGCGTAACCGTCGGCCATATAGGCCGCGGCCTTTTCGCCGTGGGTGACCACGCGGCGGATGTTCATATCCTCCATCTCCGCCATCGCCGGGAGCAGCATCGTCGGGACGAAAAAGATGTGGCTTACGCCGTATGCCTGCATCGCCTCGGCAAAAAAACGCGAGCCCGTCATAAGAGCCATGGCGCTTATCTCCTAATACGGACTCACCACGAAGGCACGAAGGACACGAAGGTTGGGATATTTATTGACAAAA
>DASWHT010000388.1:0-8558 GCA_036398075.1 Binatia bacterium
GCGGCTTTGTCGTAGCCGATGATCGGGTTAAGCGCGGCAACCAAGATCGGATTCTTTTCGACTTGCTCGGCGAGTCGCGCGCGGTTCACATGGAAGCCGGCCACGGCTTTATCGGCCAACTGGCGGCTCGCGTTAGCCAGGATGTGAAGGCTCTCCAGCAGATTGTGCGCTATGACCGGCAGCATCGTCAAAAGTTCGAAGTTGCCGTGACTCGCGGCCACTGCGATGGCAGCGTCGTTACCGATCACCTGGGCCGCCACCATCATCACCGACTCCGGAATTACCGGGTTGATCTTGCCGGGCATGATGGAGCTACCGGGCTGCAGTGGCGGTAGCACAATCTCGGCGAGCCCCGCCAGCGGCCCCGAGTTCATCCAACCCAAGTCGTTGGCGATTTTCATCAAGGCGATGGCGGCGCCTTTTGACTGCCCGCTTAGCTCGACGGCGGGGTCCTGCGCAGACTGCGCCGCGAAATGATTTGAGCACTCGACGAAGGTAACACCGGTCATCAGCGAAATGCGCGCGGCCACGCGCCTGCCAAATTCGGGATGCGCGTTGATACCCGTGCCGACGGCGGTTCCCCCCAGGGCGAGCTCGCTCAGGCGCGGCAGCGTAACCGTCAACCGATCGATGGACTGGCGTATCTGCGCCGCCCAACCGCCGATCTGTTGGCTCATCCGTATGGGCATCGCGTCCATCAGATGGGTCCGCCCGGTTTTCACCACGTCGTCGTTTTGCTGCGCTTTGCGCAGCAGCCCATCGTGTAGATGGCCGAGCGACGGCAGAAGCTTTTCTTGCGATTCCAGCACCGCCGCGACGTGGATCGCCGCGGGGATGACATCGTTGGACGACTGGCACATGTTGACGTGGTCGTTGGGATGAACGAATGCTCCGCCGGCGATTTGCCGGGCGCGCGTGGCGATCACTTCATTGGCGTTCATGTTGGTCGACGTGCCCGAGCCGGTTTGAAAAATGTCGACGGGAAAATGTTCGTCATGCCGCCCGTCGGCAACTTCCGCCGCCGCTTGCTCGATGGCTGACGCAATCGCCGAATCGAGTATTCCCAACTCCGCATTTACCGCCGCCGCCGCCCCCTTGATGATGCCGAGGGCGCGAATGAAGGGGCGCCCGAAGCGCAAACCGCTGATCGGAAAGTTCTCGACGGCTCTTTGAGTTTGCGCCATGTACAGCGCGTTGGCCGGCACGCGCACTTCGCCAAGGCTGTCTTTCTCGGTACGAAAGGATTCGTGAGTCATAGGGGTTGTTCCTTTCTGCGACTCGACGCTGGACCGTTGGAGAATGCGTGTGCGGCGGTGGATTACACGATCGTAAGCATGCGCTCGATAGGACGACGGGCCCGGGCGGCGAGCTCCGGATCGACCTCGATCTCATGAACGCCGTCGCGCAGGGAAAGATACAGTTTGCGAAAAGTATTTTGTTTCATGTAGGCGCAGACCGCTTCCGGATTGGCTGGCACGATGGTCTTTCCGGGCGCGGCCTTGGATAACGGATGAATGTTGCCGATCTCGGTGGCCATGATAACTACTTTTTGCGGCGTGTCGCGCACGAACTCGGCCATGCCTTGAGTGGAGCGAAACTGCATCATATGCGCGGGAGCCATGCCCTGGGCCATCTGGCGCATACAGGCGCTGGTGCAGCCGCACTCGGGATGCACCACGACGGCGGCATCGGGATAAAGTTGTCTTTGCCTTTCGACGTGGTACGGGCGAATACTGTCATGCACGTGACAAGCTCCCATCATCAGCCACAGACGTTCCAGTGATTGATGTTGTTCTTCGAGAAGTTTCGCCGCGTAAAAACCGAGGTACACGTCGGGCAGAAAGAGTATCGGCTGGTCGGGCTCGGAATCGGCCAGTACATGGAGTATCACCTTGGCGGCGTTGGCCGACGCGCAGCAGTAATCGCTCTCCGCTTTCACATCCAGATAGGTGTTGACGTAACTGATGACGATCCCGCTTGGATGGTCGCGCTTCCAGGCGCGAATTTTCTCCACGTCGGCATGGGCGGCCAGGGAGCAGAGCGCGCCGAGGTCGGGCGCCAGGACCCGCTGGTGCGGCTTTTTCATGATCGCCAGGATTTGATTCATGAACAGCACGGACGCCTCGAGAAGAATATCGGCGTCGGACGCCGCGCCTCTTTGCGCCAGATAAAGCGAATCACCGACGGCATCGGCGATGTCTTGGATGTCCTTCGGCGCGTAGTTGTGGGCGAGAATATAGGCGTTACGTTCCTTCTTGAGCCGAAGGATTTCCGCGTGAAGCTGGCGGTGCTCCGCTTCCGGCACGGTCTCGGGATTTACTTCCGGGGGAATCGGCGGGATTTCGATGGGGGGCGTAAGATCGATCTCATCGATCATGCGAATGGCTTGTATGGCGGGGAAAATATCCCCGGACACCGGCGCGTCCATGACCCACCTCTTTCTTTTCGCTTAAGGTACGGGAGACAGTCCAAGTAAATCAGTTAGGACTGGAGAGGTAAAGAGGCCATGAAACACAGGCCGCTATCGATGCATTGGAAGTCTTCTTTAACCTGGCCGTCGAGAAGGCGGTGGGTGCGAGGCGGAGCGAGGGCTCGCACCGGAGCGTACATCGGCAGTACGTGAGGATGCGAGTCCGACGTGACAACGAAGCAATCGCCCCTTATCGACGGATCAGGCGCTTGACAGCTCAGGTCGGCATTGATTACGCTCCGTCCTGAGATGAGCATAGGCGGACTGCGCCGGATCTTGGGCGGGGCGCGGCGTAGCGAGGGGGTTTGAGATGTCGCATCTATACGTGGCGACCAATGGGCTTTCGGTGTGGAGCAGCGCCGACCAGGGCGAGACGCTCCTGCGTATGTCAACCGGCACGGGTATGTATAGCGGCAGCCAGGTCTGGGCGCTGGCGCTCCATCCTTCGCAACCGCATATACTCCTCGCCGGCACCAATACCGGGATCTACCGATTGGACCAGGAAGAAGAGAACTGGACTCACATACCGTCTCCGGCAGACGATGCGATGCTAGTCACCGCGCTGGCCTACGCGCCGGACAACCCGGATGTCATCGTGGCCGGGACTCAGCCGGCTGGGCTTTACCGTTCCGGCGACGGCGGCAAAAGTTGGCGCAACCTGGACGTGTCGATGAAACCTTACGCACTCACCGGATACTACCTGGGTGACAAACCGTTTCCCGAAGGTCACCCCGGCGCGTATGGCCGGAAACACTGGACGAGGGTGACGCAGATCGTATTCGACCCGGCGGATTCGTCGCGCGTTTGGGCCGGAGTGGAAATCGACGGCGCGTGGCGGAGCAGCGACGGCGGCGAACATTGGGAACGAAGCGGCGACGGGCTAAAGACGCAGGACATCCACGGCTTTGCCGTCGTGCACAACGGCAAACGCGTTCTCCTGGCGACCACTGACGCCGGTCTGCATGTGAGCCGCGACGACGGCGCGAGCTGGACTATGCAGCCGATCGATTCGGAGTGGCAATACACCCGCTCTATCGTCGAGCGCCCCGATAAAACGGGCGTCATGTTCATGACCAACGGTAACGGACCGCCGGGTACCGCCGGACGGCTGTTCCGCAGCCGTAATTACGGCGCCGACTGGGAGGACGTAAGGCTGCCGAGCGAGGCTGAAAGCTCGGTCTATTTCCTCGCCGTCAATCGGGCGGATCAGAATCTGGTCTATGTCGCCGCCACCCTGGGTCAGATCTGGCGCAGCACCGACGGCGGCGAGAGCTGGACTCCGGTCAAGCGGCGGCTCGGCGAAATTCGCGCGCTAGCCTGGCTGCCCGACTGAACCCGGATTCCGCAGTTGCGATTGACGCAAAGAGCGAGGCGCGAACCTTCCGTAGGGAAGTTAATGAGCCTGCGAGTTCAAAGTTCAATGTTCAAAGTTCAAGGCGGGGATGGGTCATTGAACTTTGAACCCGGAACCTTGAACCGTAAACCGCCGCGCGGCTTGACGTCGGGGTTCGCGAGTCTCAGCTTCTCGCCTTTCTCGAAAGCGACGATCTGCTCGAACGCTTCGGAGAAATAGAGCTCAAAATTATTCCACTCGGCCCAGCCGATATGCGGCACGCACAGCGCATTGGGCAGCTTGAGCAGCGGGTGATTGCCGCCGATGATGGGCTCCTCTTCATAGACGTCAACTGCGGCGAATCCAGGCCGGCCTTTGCGCAATGCCTCCACTAACACTCCCGGCTGGAAAAGCTCGGCACGGGCTGTGTTGACGATAAGGGCGGTAGGCTTCATGCGCGCAAGATCATCCGGCCCGACGATGCCGCGCGTCTCTCCAACGAGACGCATATGCAGCGACAGCACGTCCGAGCTTTCGAATAGTTCATTTTTACTTGCCGCGGCGCGGTAGCCGGCCGCGCGGGCCCTTTCAAGCGACCCTTCGCGGCCCCAAACCAAAACGTCCATCGCCAAACCCCTGCCAGCTTCCGCCACCAGGGCGCCGATGGCGCCGAGCCCGAAGATCCCGAGCGTACATCCGCGCAAACGATGGGAGAGAGTGCAAGGCCAGTCGCCACGCTTCATGCGCTCCGCCTCCAGGGCTACGTTGCGCCGCGAGGCGAGGATGAGCGCGATGGTGAGTTCCGCCGGCGCCTCGGGCGAGTTGCTCTTGCCGGTGGCGACCATGACGCCGTGTTCGGTGCAGGCGGCGTAGTCGATCATGCGCGAGTTGCGGCCCACCAGGGCGATCAGCTTCAGCTTCGGTAAGCGCTCAATCAACGAACGGGAAAATTCAGTGCGCTCGCGGATCGCGACGACGATGTCGGCATCGCGCAGGCGGTCAGCCAGTTGAGCGGTGGTCTCCGCCGGTTCGCGATAGCGCGTCACCTGATGATGACGAATGAGCGCGTAGCAGTTGAGCTGATCGAGCATGTCTTGATAGTCGTCGGGAATCACAATCTTCATGGTGGTGACTGGAGAAGAGATCGTTGGGGGATAGGCTTCAATGCTTAGCCCTTCATGTACTCCGATACTTCGACAAGGTTGCCATCGGGGTCGCGGAAATAAAGTGACCGCATCTGTCCAACGGCGCCCCGTCTCGTGACGGGGCCGGCGACGATGGCTACATTCTCGGCGCGCAGATGGGCGAGCATTTGGTCTAAGGGGACCGCCGCGATAAGACAAAAGTCGCCCGAGCCGAACGTTGGGGTCTGCGCTTTATTCACGGTATCGGTGGCGCGGTCCTGAAGATTGATCTTTTGATTGCCGAAGCGCAGCGCATACCTCGGCCGCCCGTCCGAGCCGGGAAAAATCTCCCTTTCGAAACCGAGAGCCCGTTCGTAGAAGCTCGTGGTTTCTTCGATGTCATCGACCGTGAGGACGATGTGATCGAATCGGTCTGCGAGAGCTTTTGGTGCCATATGATTCATGACCTCCCTTGAGAGGATTAGCGCGACGCTCAGGGATTGCTATTAGCGATCGGTAGCAAGCGCGTTGTTAGGCGGCAAAATGAGGATCTCCGGGCGTCCTTCTTTGAGTGAAAGAGGATTTCGCCAATGTAACTGTTGTTCACTTTGTTCGCGTGCCCGCTTTACTTGTAGAATTTTATTCCCAAAGCCCGGAAGCAATCAAGCCCCAGAGAGATCCCCAAAGGAACGACGGGGGGATAAACCTGTCCTGAGCCCGGTCGAAGGAACGTGTTCGACAAAATCGCGGAGCAACACGTAATTCGCTGCTATGGGGATTGGAAAATAGTGGACAGCACCGTTGGGAAGAGCCGTTTAAAACAGAATACGCTCACGCTAAATGCGCTCGACTCCTGGGTGTTTGGCCGGGAATATCGTTGGGCTTGAATAACGATTGCCAGCGCAAATTTGCTTCCTGCCCTTTCCGACAGCGAGCCTGATGTCCAAAACCCTCGGGGCCAACCAACCTCCACAACCAAGACCCTTATATTGATAGCCACTGCCGTAATGCGAACATATGATCCTGGACTTATACCGAGCAGCGTGAAGGCGCCGCAACGTGTCATTAATGGTCAACAGTAGACGCCTTTACCCGGCAAAGAGCCCACCTTCGCCTGCAACGGGAGCGGAATCCGGCCAAAAAAATAGATTCTACTGAAAAAGCCCCCAATTCATAAAAATACGGTATGAAGGAAATCATTAACCAAGCTCCGATCATGCGTTAAATCGCGTCTGTGGGCGAAATATTATTTCCTGTTTTTAGCCACGGGTCGGACCAGGCTGTGTCTCAGTGTTTCCAGCGTCTTTCCCCCGGAAGATGGTGTTACCGGGCATTAGCGCGTCACTTTCGCTGCTAAAATTACTCCCGTAAGCTTCACCTGGTTTCCGCGAAGAGCCAGCGCAGGTAAAAGCGTCGGTCCCGCGCAAACTTCAGTACGAATGTCTTGTGGTGGCAGCGGTGGTGAGGTGCCAGACGTAACCGGGCTAAAAATGGCGGTTTGCGCGGGCTTCGATTCTCTCTTGGAGGTTGCGTTCAACCTTCAAAAAAGCGCGGCTAAGCGCCTAGGCTACTCGTATTCGGTGATCTTATGTCGCCGGATCATAGCTTAGGCAGGCCGCCTCGGTTCTACCGGTTTTAGTTGTGAGGATACCGCGCGTTGCGTAATACCTTCCCTGGGGTGGCACCGGTAGGTTTTTCGTGATCGAGCACTACTTCCCCGTTGACGACGGTATAATGGATACCATCGGCCAGTACACGCATCCTCCAGCCGTTGTGCGGAAAGTCATGCACGACATCTTGTTTCCTCGGCTGCACCGTGTTTGGATCGAACACAACCACGTCTGCTGCCAGACCCGGCCGCAACAACCCTCGATCATAAATTCCATAAGCCGATGCGGAATCGAACGTGAGGCGCCGCACTGCTTGCTCGAGGGACATTACTCCTTGTTCTCGCACCCAGTAACCCAGCAGTCTAGTGCTGTAGCCCACTTCGGAATGATATTGCACGTGGGCGCCGCCGTCCGACAATCCTACTACGGTATAGGGACTGTTTAGAATTTCACCGACGGAACTGCGATCGGTATTTCTGTGGCAAAACCCAAAGACGGTATTTAGTTCTTCCTGCACCGCTAAATCCAGAAACGCGTCTAACGGCTCCTTACCTTGCATTGCGGCAATATCCCCAACGCGCTTTCCTCTCAGTTCCCGGTTTTGGGGTAGCGCAGGCTCATCTACCATGAGTATATCCCAACGCTTGTCAAAACCGTTGTCCGAAAGGTCGAGATCCGCGCGCAGCTTCTCGCGGATCGCGGGATCATTGTACATGCGCAACTTCTCGTCGTCTGAGACCTGCATGATGGCCAGCCAGTTAGGCATTTGGCGGAAGAACTGGGAATTTTTCATATTGAAGAGGATGGACGCGCTGTTTGGAGTGCAAAGCGGCACGGCGCGCGTCCCTTCTTTATAGCGCTCTTCGACAAGCTTAAGGTGTTCTCGCCACCGGCCCGGGGCGTGCAGGCTATGGGTAATGCTGTTGTACATCACGGGACGGCCCGAGGCCGCGGAAAGCCGGCTCATTAAGCCTTGCTTGAGCTCAGGACCGGCGCCACCGCCGCTTTGCATGACCCCCGTTCCTACCTCGTGCAGCACTTGCGCCAGCGCAAGCATCTCCGCCTCCGGAGCAAACGCGGCAGGGATCAGCTTCCCCCGCACGTCCAAATGACTCATGTTGCGCGAGACCGACAACCCAAGGGCCCCGGCCTCCAGCGCCTCGCGCACGACTCGTCGCATGACGTCGAGCTCGCCCTCTGTCGCCGCACGCTCCTGACTCGCTTCCCCCATCGCAAAAAGTCGCACTGCCGAGTGGCCAACCAACGTGCCCACGTTGATGGCCAGACACCGGCCTATGGCGTCCATGTATTCGGGAAAAGTCTCCCAGTTCCACGGCACCGCTTCCCGCAAAATATCCATGGGAATGGCTTCCACTTCGGAAAGCATGCCTGCCAATGTTTCGTGGTCGTTAGGCCTCACCGGCGCGAGTGTCAGCGAGCAGTTACCGATGATGACGCTGGTAGCACCGTGATAGCAGGAGTACGTGCACAGGGGATCCCATGTGACCTGCGCGTCATAGTGACAATGATTGTCGATAAAGCCGGGGGCGATGACATTGCCCGCAGCGTCGATAACGCGCTTGGCGGGTCCGTCTAAACGGCCGAGCTCAACGATTTTGCCGCCGCTGACCGCGACATCACCATGAAACGGGGGCATCCCAGAGCCATCGACGATCCGGCCATTTTTTATGAGCAGGTCATAGACCATGATTTTTTCTCCCTAATCCAGAGTTGGAGTTTACGGATCTGAGCGATATCACAGTCGGCGAAAAACTGTCAACGCACTTCCGTTGATACGCTCTGCGGATTCGGGATATTTGTCGTCACCTGGAACCAAACTACATTTCAGGAGCGCGCATGATGCCAGGACGTTTGCTTTCAAAGATCGCGGTTCTACCGTTTCTCATCTGGGCCTTTGTTCTCACCTCCGTTGCCCTCGGCGCGGCGCCTAATGATGCCGTATTGAAAGCTAAGCGGGAAGCTGAGTCCAACGGCTACATCTTCGTCGCCAGCCGGGACGA
>DASWHT010000389.1:0-7675 GCA_036398075.1 Binatia bacterium
CGCGCTAGGTTCTTTGCGGTTAAAAACTCCCCTCCGACACCCGCTCCGGGCAGCCACATAGGGCTGCCCCTACAATCCTTTCTTTGTATTACTATTTGAAAGTTTTCGCGGCTTGCGCAAATTTTCCGTCGTCCGTAACCCTTCAAGACGGGGATTTACTCGCGCCAAGTCGCCAAGACGCCAAGTTCGGAAACTTTTAGATTTTACCTTTGCGCCTTTGCGTCTTTGCGCGAGATATTCCGATTCTTTTTGGTTGCGGGCTGGCCATGTTGGGCTCTTGTCGTTCACCTTGGATCCATCGGACGAAATCTATTTGAGCCGTCCGAGACTGTCAACGTTGTAGGGTTCAAAGTTCAACGTTCAAGGTTCAAAGTTTCGATCTTGAAACCTGGTCATTAGAGCTTGACTTGGAACTTCGAGCTGAATGATTTCTCGGGCTCGGAAGACTACAGTCCTCGATATGCCGCTCGTTCATCAAGTGTCGGAGGCTTCGCCGTGATACCAACCGGGAGATACGGAAAAAACGCAAATGCCGCGACGGGCTGGACTGCACGGGTAAAGGCGCTTGGTCACGTCGAACGCAGATCTTCGTGAAGGCTAACGCCTTGCCGCTGAGCGATGTTCAGAGATTCTCTCAAGCGGCGGGTTACACGTCACGTTCGTCGTACTCGATAAGTGCGTTCCCAAGCCTCTCGCTCTTCGCGGCCTTGCCAGATAGCTTCACGCGGAAACTCTCCCGTTCCAGTCCAGGAAAGGGACGGCTTTAGCTGCGCACACTCAAGAAAATACTTCAATGCCTCGGCCGCCAATTCTTCCGAGACGAACAACTCACGGGGCCACCGTTCAAGAGCCTGACCGCCGAGGTTGATTTCAACACTTGGGGGAGAAAAGTCATGTCCGTTCACGAGAAAATGGCCAAGCGAATGCTCGTTCTCAAAACAGTGGACATTAACACCTTCGCTGTCATGCCAACTGATATGAGCGCGAGGAAAGTCGCCTTGCGCAGGACAGATGCATGCTTCATCCCAAGGAGCGCCGGAGCGCAGGCGCACTAGAACCTCGGATGCTGTTGGTGTGGGAACCACGGCATCACTTGAGACAAATGACAACCGAAAAATGGGCTCACGATTCTCGCTCATTGTCCTAATAGCGTTTAACGTGAAGCTAAGCGGCCGCCGAAGGCCGGCCCGCTTGAGCGCAAGGTTATGCGGTCCTGATCGATTACCCGCGCGTCCTTTCCAATACGTCAAACACTAGGTTAAGGCACTCGTCAACTCTGTTCGTTATTCCAAAGGCGAATGGCGGTGTTCCTAGTGCCGGGTTAAAGCGACCGACGGTGAAGATCAAGGGGATCAGAATGCCTCTTTCTCGCATTTGCTTAAGGAACCTAATCCCTTCATCCTCCACCGCATCCCGCTGCATGTCTGATATCACAACGTGATAGGTATCGCTGGAGAGCGCACGAAGCGCACCCTCGGAGGAAGTTTCAACCTGCACGTCAAGACCGAGATCACGTACGATTTCGATGACGTGGGACATCTCCGCAGGAATGTCGTTGACCAAGAGAAGGCGCGCACCTCGAATCACGGTCTCCATTCTTGCGGCTCGCCTGGCGACCTGCGAACGACCAGATTCCGTACTTACTGACTCGCGCGCAGGGATTCTCTCGAGCTCGTCTTTAACCTTTCTATACAGCAAGAAACGCCCAAGCGATGATGCAACTTTGAAGGCCAAGTCTTCTGGGGTAGTAAAGGAATCGGTAACGACTGTCTCTCGAAGGCGCTGGAGAAACTCGCGAAGACGCGTTCGTCCTGGCTCCGCCTCGACGTGCTTCGGTGGCCACGGATAGTCCTCGTCTACAACAAAGCATAATGTCGGCTTCTTCTGCTCCTTTGCGAAGTCGAACTCTTGCTCTGTAATTGACTTCGACTGTCCAGAAGGTGCGTATCCATATCGATGAGCATAGATGCCGATCAGCGCGTCGGAATCTGAGATTTCTTCAATGCATGCGCTGGTTGCCTCAAGCGGTCTCGCACCGAACACTTCCATACGAACGCCCTGCTGGCCGAGTCTCTCAATGGCCCGGGCAGCCGCCTCGCGGTGACCAATTAAGTCTTGATATGTTGAGCTAAGAAAGATCTTCATCGTCTCGGTCTAGGGCGCCGATCGCGCATCCGCATAACTATTAAGTGAGTCGGTCAAGCTATGCCAATCGACCATATCGTGATAATCGGGAATAGTATAATCTTCCTCGCTGCTTAATAACAAACATTCCGTACCGACAAACACTGCACGATTGTCAGCCTTCGCCGCTACCTAAATTCTGTCCGCATCGATTCCAAGCTTGACCCTGCGATTGCGGCAAAGTTGAATTTGCCACTTCCTTGTGCAAGGCTGACGTTCCGTATGACCGAACAAGCGGCAAATCTCCTGCGCGAAATTCCCTCGGTGGACCGGCTGCTCAAGCATGCGCGCTGTGAGATTCTATTAACGCGGTACAACCGCGACTATGTCACGCAGAAGTGCCGCGAAGCGCTCGATCAATTGCGCGCCGCCATCAGGCAAGGCAAAGGCGCGGCCGGCGGCGATGATGCATTAATCAGCCAGGTCGAAGCGCGCATCGCGGCGGAGAGCCGGCCCGGCCATATCCGCGTCGTCAATGCCACCGGCACGATCCTGCACACCAATCTGGGGCGGGCGCTGCTGGCGCCGGAGGCCATCGATGCCATGACCGCCGTGGGCAGCTACCCCGTGAACTTGGAGTACGATCTCGCCGCCGGCAAGCGCGGGCGGCGCGAAGAGACGCTGCAAAATCTTCTGGTCGAGCTCACCGGCGCCGAAGCCGCCACGGTGGTCAATAATAATGCCGCCGCCGTTCTGCTGGGTCTCAACACCCTTGCCCAAGGCAAAGAGGTCATCGTCTCGCGCGGCGAGCTGATCGAGATCGGCGGCGCCTTTCGTATCCCCGAGATCATGGCCAAGAGCGGCGCGCTATTAAGGGAAGTCGGCAGCACCAACCGTACCCACCCGGCGGACTACGAAAACGCCATCGATGAAAAAACCGCGCTGCTTTTAAAAGTCCACACCAGCAATTACAAGGTCGTCGGCTTCACCTCGGAAGTCACCCTCGAAGAGCTGGTGGCCATCGGCCAGCGGCACAAGCTTCCGGTCATGGAAGACCTGGGCAGCGGCGCCCTCGTTGATTTGAGCCGTTACGGCTTGCCCAAGGAACCCATCGTCGCCGAGCGCATCGCTGCCGGCGCGGATATCGTCACCTTTAGCGGCGACAAAATTCTTGGGGGCCCGCAAGCGGGTTTGATGGTCGGCAAGCAGGGACTCATCGGCCGGATCAACAAGAATCCTCTGCAGCGGGCGCTGCGCTGCGGCAAACTGACGCTGGCGGCGCTGGAAGCGACACTGCGCCTGTACCGCCAGTCGCCGGACATCACGCAGGCGATTCCGACGCTCAGAGCGTTCATCCGTTCGCCCGCCGACATTCGCGCCACGGGAGAAAAAGCCGCCGCCCAATTGCGCACCGTTCTCGGGAATGAGTTTCAGGTCTACCTTGAGGAATCCACTTCGCAGATCGGCAGCGGCGCGCTGCCCACCGAAGAACTGCCGACGTTCGTGATCGCGCTTGAACATGACCAACAAAGCGCCAACGCCATCGCCGCCAAATTTCGCGGCGCCAACCCGCCGGTTTTAGGCAGAATCAAAGACGACCGATTCCTGCTCGACTTGCGAACGATCTTCGATCCACAGGAACTGGTTCCGAATTTTAATGGAGCCGACAACTCGTAGTGATTATACAATCACGTAGCCATGACCAGACTTATTCGTTCAAGGTTCAATGTTCAAAGTTCAAGGTGGGACTGGGTCGCTGAACCCAGAACCTTGAACCGAGGCGCCACCTTGAACCATGAACCTTGAACGCGAAACCTTGAACCGCGCCGAAGGCGCCACGTTGAACCTTGAACCTTGAACTTTGAACCGATTTTAAAATGCCCTACATCATCGGCACCGCCGGCCATATCGATCACGGTAAAACCAGCCTGATCAAAGCGCTTACCGGCCAGGACACCGACCGGCTCAAAGAAGAAAAAGAGCGCGGCATCTCCATCGACCTGGGCTTCGCTCACCTCACACTGCCCGACGGCACGGAGTTCGGCGTCGTCGACGTCCCGGGCCATGAGCGGTTTATCAAGAACATGCTCGCCGGAGCCCATGGCATCGACCTCGTGCTTTTCACCGTGGCGGCCGACGACGGCGTCATGCCGCAGACCGAGGAGCATCTGGACATCGTCCATCTCCTCGGCGTCAAAATGGCGATCTTCGTGATCACCAAAGCGGACCTGGTTCCGGCCGGGCGCATCGCCGAAGTCGAGGAAGAGATCGAGATTCTGACCCTGGGCACCACCCTGGAGGATTCGCCAAGAATTCCCGTGTCCTCGGTCACCGGCCAAGGCATCGACGAACTGAAAAGCCGCATCGCGGAAATTCTGAAAAGCCGCAACCAGGCGGCGCCGAACGGTTACTTTCGTTTGCCGGTTGACCGCGCCTTCGTGCTCCAGGGTCACGGCGTCGTGGTTACCGGAACCGCTTTGAGCGGTGAAGTCAAAGTCGGCGAGCAAGTCCGCTGCTTGCCGGGAGATCATCTATTTCGCGTCCGCAGCCTGCAAGTCCATGGCCATGCCGTCGACAGCGCCTGTTGGGGACAGCGCGTCGCCATGAATCTGACCGGTCCGGAGCGCGCGTCCATTGAACGCGGCCAAGTGATTTGCCACGAAAAGCTCGCGCTGACATCGGACCGTTTCGATGCCTTCCTCGAAGTCCGACCGGCGGCCGCCAAAGGCATCAAGAACCACCAGCGCGTCCGAATTCACATGGGCGCGGCGGAACGCCTGGGGAAAATCGTTTTGCTCGGCGCAAAAGAAAAAGCCGAACCCAAGGAATCCGCCTATTGCCAGATCACACTGAACGAGCCCCTGCTGGTCTTGCGCGGCGATCACTTCATCGTCCGCGATGAAACGGCCCAGCGCACGCTGGGCGGCGGCCTGGTAATTCATCCCTGGGCCAGGCGCCACAAACGGGGCGAGAAAGATCTTAGCGCGCGGTTAGCAGCGCTGCACCATGGAGACACGGGCCAGCTGGTCGAAACCTTTGTCAACGAAAGCGCAGCCTTCGCGTTGCCCCTCGGGCCGATCCACCAGTTTCTCAACGTCCATGAAGACGACGCGAGAGAGAAAATCGACAGGATCAAAACACTGCGCGGGCTTCACGCCGAGGGTGAAAAGCTCTACGCGACGGAACCCAAGTGGCAGAGAGTCAAGGAAACTCTGCTCGCCGCGCTCAAGGCTTTCCACGCCGGACATCCACTGGTTCCCGGCATGGATATGGAGGAGCTGCGCGGCAAACTCCCCTACGCTCTTCCGCCCAAGATTTTCCGCGTCGTGATCGACACCCTCGCCGGCGAGCAAACCATCGCCAAGGAAGAAAACCTGCTGCGCCTGGCGAGCCACCGGGTGCAGCTCGGCGGCCAGGAAAAAACTCTGATGGAGCGCATCAAGAATATCCTCGGCGCGCAGCCCCTGGCGCCGCCTGATTTGAAAGACGTCGAAAAGCAGCTTGGGCTAAACCGCGCCAAGCTCACCGAAGTCATCCGTCTGCTGGAACGCGATGGATCGGTGGTGCGCGTCACCACCGATATGTACTTTCTCGCCGGCAGCATCGACCAGCTCAGGACAACGCTCAAGAATTATTTAACGGAAAAAGGCGAGATGACCGCCGCGTCGTTCCGCGACCTGATCGGTTCGACGCGCAAGTACACGATCCCGCTCTTGGAATACTTCGATCGCGACGGCTTGACCATTCGCATCGGCGACGCGCGGCGGCTCAAGGCGCAGCCGGAAAAACCGAAGCCGGCGCATTGAAAATAGCCTTTGGTGCAATTAAAGTGATTTTTTGGGCGCAAAACAGGCCAAACACAAAAAAATTAGTTCGAAACTCGAAATCCGAAATTCGAAACAAATCCAAATGATCAAAACTAAGTCATTAATGTTCCAAACAGGCCCGTTTTGAATTTCGTTAATTTGAATTCAAGTTTTGGTGTTTGTTTCGAAATTCGATATTCGGATTTCGGATTTTGTTTTGGTGGCGTCCCTTCGACTTGGCTGCGATGCACTCACTTGAAGTCGTGGTGAATTAAAGGGTAAGAATCAATGATGCTCGGCAAGAAAAAAGCCATAAAACTGACACAGACGGTCAAGGCCGCGGGTTGAGCTGCCAAGCTCGGCCCCGCCGACCTCGTGCAAGTTTTGCACGGCCTGCCAAAGTTTAATAACCCGGACATGCTGGTCGGCACCGAGACCGGCGACGACGCCGGGGTGTTCCGTCTGCGTCCGGACCTGGCTATCGTCAACACAGTGGACTTCTTCACACCCATCGTCGACGACCCCTACACCTTCGGCCAAATTTCCGCGGCCAACTCGTTAAGCGATATTTACGCCATGGGCGGAGAGCCCAAGACCTGCCTCAATATCGTTTGCTTCCCCAAGGGCAAGATGGACATAGAAATTCTCGGCGAGATTCTCAAAGGTGGCGCCGAAAAAGTCAACGAAAGCGGCGCCGTGGTGATTGGCGGTCATAGCATCATCGACGAAGAGATCAAATTCGGCATGGCGGTCACCGGCACCATCCATCCGGACAAAATTGTTCGCAACGTCGGCGTCCAGGAAGGCGACGCGCTGATCTTGACCAAACCGCTGGGGACGGGAATTATTTCCACCGCGCTGAAAAGGGGCAAAGCGTCCAAGGAAAGCGTCGACGAAGCGGTGCGCTCCATGAGCACGCTCAATGCGGCCGCTTCCACCGTGATGCGCAGATTCCCGGTGCACGCCTGCTCGGACATCACGGGTTTTGGCCTGCTCGGCCATGCGTTGGGAATGGCGAGTGGCAGCAGCGTGACGCTGGTCATCGAAGCAGCCAAAATGCCGCTTCTCCCCCGCGCGCCGCGCTTGGCGGAGAAGGGCTACCTCACCGGCGGCTGCAAGCGGAACCGCGACTATCTAAACGACAAGATGGTCATCGAACCGTCGGTGCGCGAAGGGCTGGCGGAAGTTGCCATCGATCCGCAAACCTCCGGCGGGCTATTGATCGTGGTTGCCAAACGCCACGCCGCCAAACTCATCGACGAGCTCCACGCCGCCGGCGTCAAGGACGCTGTGGCGGTGGGCTACGCGACGTCACTGCAAAAACCCTGGGTGCGGCTGGTCTAACCGCGGCCAAGCTCCGCTCGGCATCTCGAATCTCAGATTTCAGTCCTCTGCCTTCTGCTCTCCTACTCCTGCCACCTGACTTCCGACTTCTCACTCCCTGCTCCCGGCTTCTATATTTTTTACTTTTAAGTTGGACAGCCATTTACTCATACAAACCGACGTGGCATCCTGAATATAGAAACACCGACATCGAGATGGCCATGAGCGAAAGCCCTTTCATCAATCCCCTGCCGTCGATCACTATCGCGGAGATCATCGATATCTTCCTGGTGGCGACACTGCTTTACACCGCCGTGGTCTGGGCGCAGCGCACGCGCGCGGCGCTCGTCGTGCGGGGCATCTTGGTTTTTGGCGGCATCTACATCATCGCCCGCTTTCTCGAATTGCAAATGGTCGCATGG